>CAYNOF010000894.1:0-2124 GCA_964398335.1 uncultured Rhizobiaceae bacterium | reverse complement strand
GCGCGCCGTGCCGTTCGTCACCATCGACGGCGAGGATGCGCGCGATTTCGACGACGCGGTGTTCGCCGAGCCCGACACCGCCGCCGACAACCCGGGCGGCTGGCGCCTGATGGTGGCGATCGCCGACGTCGCCTGGTACGTGCGTTCCGACGACGCGCTCGACCGCGACGCCTATCGCCGCGGCAACTCGGTCTATTTCCCCGATCGCGTCGTGCCGATGCTGCCGGAGGAGCTCAGCAACGGCTGGTGCTCGCTGCGCCCGCGCGAGGACCGGCCGGTGATGGTGGCCGAGATGTGGATCGACGCGCAGGGCCGCATGCTGCGCCACCGTTTCCACCGCGCCATGATCCACTCGGCGGCGCGGCTGACCTACAACCGCATGCAGGCGGCGCGCGACGGCCAGCCCGACGACGAGCTGCAGCCGCTGATGGAAGTCGTCGTGGCGCCGCTCTACGGCGCCGATGCCGCGCTCGATGCGGCGCGGCGGGCGCGCGGCACGCTCGACCTCGACCTGCCCGAGAAGCGCGCGGTGCTCGACCAGCACGGCCGCATCGTCGAGTTCGGCGTGCGCCAGCGTCTCGACAGCCACAAGCTGATCGAGGAGTTCATGATCCTCGCCAACGTCGCCGCTGCCGAGACCTTGGAGCAGCGTCACATGCCGTGCATGTACCGCGTGCACGACAAGCCCGATCCGCTGAAGCTCGAAGCGTTGCGCCAGTTCCTCGGCTCGCTCGACATCGGCCTGCCGCCCGGCCTCAATCTCAGGCCCAAGGATTTCGCGCGCGCGCTGGAGAAGGCGTCGGGCTCGCCCTACGAGCGGCTGGTCAGCGAAACCATCCTGCGCGGCCAGAGCCAGGCGATCTACAGCCCCGACAACATCGGCCATTTCGGCCTGGCCCTGCGCCGCTACGCGCATTTCACCTCGCCGATCCGCCGCTACGCCGATCTCCTGGTGCATCGCGGCCTGATCGCCGCGCTGCGCCTGGGCGAAGGTGGCCTCGCCCATGCCGAAGGCGCCAACTTCGCCGAAATGGGCGAGCACATCTCGCAGTGCGAGCGGCGCGCCGTGGCCGCCGAGCGCGCGGCGATGGACCGCTACATGGCCGCCTACATGAGCGAGCGGGTGGGCGCGAGCTTCGAGGCGCGCGTCTCGGGGGTCACCCGCTTCGGCCTGTTCGTGGCGCTCGAGGACAGCGGCGCGCAGGGCCTGATCCCGATCAAGACGCTGGGTGCGGAGTATTTCCGCCACGACGAGCCGGGCCAGGCGCTGGTCGGCGGCCGCAGCGGCATCACCTATCGCCTGGGCGATGCGCTGGTCGTGAAGCTCAGGGAATGCGATGTCGCCACCGGCAGCCTGGTGTTCGAGCTGATCGAGAAATTGGGCGGTGCGCCGGCGGTGCGCCCCCAGCCGCGCGGCGGCGACGGCAAGCGCGGCCCCAGGCGTCCCGTGGCCAATCGTCCCGGCAAGCCGCCGCAGATCACGCGCGGCCGCCGCCGCTAGCGTCCTGGCGCCGCGCCGCGCCGGCGGTCCCACGGTCGCGCGGCAAGCCGCCACGCGAGACAACACGTCGCGATGGTTCGGCGCCGGTGCCGGCCTATCTTTGGCGCCATGTCGCCGTCCGAACCTGTCGCGCCTCCGATCCCGATCGATGATGGTGAACCGCGTGACCGCTCGGTCGCGATGTGGCGCGGCTGGTGCGCCCGCTGCCCGCGCTGCAACGAGCCCACGCTGTTCCGCGCCTATCTCAAGATGGCGTCGACCTGCACCAGTTGCGGCGAGGATTTCGAGCCCTTCCGCGCCGACGATGCGCCGGCCTATTTCACCATCTTCATCATTGGACACATCATCGTGCCGCTGGTGCTGATGCTCGAGCGCAGCTGGGCGCCGTCGCTGTGGGTGCATGCTTTGCTCTGGATCCCGGCCTCGCTGGTGCTCAGCCTGCTGCTGCTGCCGCGCGTCAAGGGCGCCACCATCGGGCTGCTCTGGGCCCTGCGCTTCAAGCCGCGATAGCGCTTCGGCCTCGGCAGATCGGCGGCGGCGTCTTGCCGGTGGCCCGATGCGGCGGCTGTGCTAGACTGCGGAAGTTGCATCGCCGCCTCCATCGGCGACCGGCGGCGCGTGTG
>CAYNOF010000893.1:0-2522 GCA_964398335.1 uncultured Rhizobiaceae bacterium | reverse complement strand
GCCGGACCTTCTGCCGCCGCTGATCATCTTCCTGGCGGTGATCGGTTCGATCTACGCCGGCTGGGCGACGGCGACCGAATCGGCGGCGCTCGGCGTCCTGGCCGCGGTCGGCATCGCCGCCTGGCACCGCCGCCTGACCTGGCGCACGCTGCTCAGCGCCTTCGAGGGCACGATGCGCACCACCGCCATGATCATGGCGATCCTGCTCGCGGCCTACTTCCTCAACTTCGTCATCACCTCGATCGGCCTGACCGGCAGGGTCAGCGGCTTCATCGCCAGCCTCGGCCTGTCGAAGCTCGAGCTGCTCGTCGTCGTGGTGCTGTTCTACTTCGTCCTCGGCATGTTCATGGAGACGCTGTCGATGATGGTGGCGACCGTGCCGATCATCGCGCCGATCATGATCAAGGCCGGCTACGACCCGATCTGGTTCGGCATCATCATCATCATCCTGATGGAACTGGCGATGATCACGCCGCCGGTCGGCATCAATCTTTATGTCGTCCAGGGCCTGCGCAAGCGCGGCCGGATCAACGACGTCATCATCGGCACGTCGCCCTTCGTCATCACCATGCTGCTGATGATCGTCGTCCTGTCGATCTGGCCGCAGATCGCGCTGTGGCTGCCGCTGTCCTCGCCGAACTAGGCAGGGCCCAGCGTGATCACGATGTTGCCGGCGGCGTCGAGTTCGGCGTGCGCGCCCGGCGGCACCACGCAGGTGGTGTCGTACTCGTCGACGATCAGCGGGCCGGCGCGCCTCGACGCCAGGTCGGCGCGTGTCAGGACGGGCGTGTCCTGCCAGCCATGGGTGTCGCCGAAATAGGCCCGGCGCGAGGCCCGGGCCGCCGGCTCGGCGCGGCTCGATTTGACGCTTTGCGGCACGGCACCACCCTGGCGCAGCCCCGAGCCGACGACCTGGATCGAGACCAGCTCGACGGGCTCGTCGGGGCCGGCGCGATGGCCGTAGGTCTTCTCGTGCTCCTGGCCGAAGGCTTCCTCGAGATGCTTCACCATGGCGGCGTCGATCGGGCCGTCGGGAACGGTGACGGTGAGATCGTAGCTCTGGCCCTTGTAGTGCAGGGCCGCGGAGCGCTTGAGCCTGGCGTGCGCGCCGGTGAAGCCCTCGGCCGCGAGCTGGTCGCCGGCCTGCCGCGCGAGCGCACTCCAGGCCTTGTCGATCTCGCCGAGGTCGGCCTGGCGCAGCAACCGGCGGAAGGTGCGCGCGTAGTGGTGCTCGACGTCGGCGTAGAGCAGCCCGAAGGACGAGAACAGGCCGGCCGAGGGCGGTACGACGATCCGGCTGATGCCCAGCGCCGCGGCCATGCCGGCGGCGAACAGCGGACCGTTGCCGCCGAAGGCGAACAGCGCGAAGTCGCGCGGATCGCGGCCGCGCTCGGTCGACACCGCCTTGATGGCGCGGATCATGTTGGATGCCGCGATCAGGTGCGCGCCGTAGGCGGCGCGCTCGATCGACATGCCGAGCGGCCCGGCGATCCGGTCGGCAAAGACGGCGCGCGCCTTGTCGGCGTTGAGCTTCAGCGCGCCGCCCACGAGATGATCGGGGTTGATATAGCCCAGCAGCACGTTGGCGTCGGTGATGGTCGGGATCTCGCCGCCCTTGTCGTAGCAGACCGGTCCCGGCGAAGCGCCGGCGCTTTCCGGCCCGACCTGCAGCGCGCCGCCGCCGTCGATCCAGACATGCGAGCCGCCGCCCGCGCCGACCTCGGCGAGGTCGATGGCCGGCACCTTGAGCGTATAGCCGGCGCCGGTCAGCAGGCGTGAGCCGACCATGATGCCGGCGCCGACGGCATATTCCTGCGCGCGCGCGACCTCGCCGTCCTCGACCATCGAGGCCTTGGCGGTCGTGCCGCCCATGTCGAAGGTGATGATCTTGGGCAGGCCCTTGGCGCGGGCCAGCGCTTGCGCGCCGACCACGCCGCCGGCCGGGCCGGACTCGATGATGTTCATCGGCCGCTCGGCCGCCGCGGCGTCCGTCGTCAGGCCGCCATTCGACTGCATCAGCAGCAGCCGGGCGGGAATGCCGGCGGCGTCGAGCCCCTGGCGCAGCGCCCTGAGATAGGTGGCGACGATCGGCATCACATACGCGTTGATGACGGTGGTCGAGGTGCGTTCGTACTCCTTGATCTCGGGCAGCACCTCGAACGAGACGCTGAGCGGCAGGAGCGGCGCCTTGGCGACAGCGATGTCGCGCAGCATCGCCTCGTGCGCCGGATTGGCGAAGGAGTTGAGCAGGCAGATCGAGATCGCCTCGACCTTCTCGGCGAGCAGCGCATCGACGGCGCGCTCGGCGTCATCGGGATCGAGCGCCTTGTCGACATGGCCGGCATGGTCGACGCGCTCATCGACGACCTGGCGCAGGTAGCGTTCGACCAGCGGCGGCGGCTTGGTCCAGCCGAGATCGTAGAGGCGCGGCATGCGCAGCGTGCGAATCTCCAGCACGTCGCGGAAGCCCCTGGTGGTGATCAGGCCGACGCGCGCGCCCTTGTGCTCGAGGATGGCGTTGG
>CAYNOF010000892.1:0-7145 GCA_964398335.1 uncultured Rhizobiaceae bacterium | reverse complement strand
GCAATCAGGGTCGCGGTGAGCGCGCCGGCCATGCGCACGTTGGGCGCGCCGGGACGGATCAGCAGGAGGTTGGTGCCCATGGCGGTGATGCGGCTCAGGACCTGCTGCTTGGCGCCGTCGCCGATCGCCAGCATCGCCACGACGGAGGCGACGCCGATGATGATGCCCAGCAGGGTGAGCAAGGTGCGCATCAGGTTGTTGCGCAGCGACTTGGCGGCCATCTTCGCGGCTTCGACGAAGTCGGGCACCACGCCGGCGCCCCCGTCGTTGCCGCTGGCCTTCACCGTCATCGGCGCCGCCGCATCGGCGGCCGGCGGCGCGTCGGCCGGCGGCGGGACGGGCGCATCGGAGACGACGTTGCCGTCCTTGATCTCGATGATGCGCCGCGCCTGCTGCGCCACGTGTGGATCGTGGGTGATCAGCAGGATGGTGTGGCCGCGCCGGTTCAGGTCGCTCAGCAGCTTCATCACCTCGACGCCGCTCTTGCTGTCGAGCGCGCCGGTGGGCTCGTCGGCGAGGATCACCGGGCCGCCGTTCATCAGCGCGCGGGCGATCGACACGCGCTGCTGCTGGCCGCCGGAGAGCTGGCTCGGCCGGTTGTCGAGCCGCTCGCCCAGGCCCAGCGAGGTCAAGATCTCGCGGGCGCGCTTCAGACGCTGTTCGCGCGGCTTGCCGGCATAGACGGCGGGCACCTCGACGTTCTCCGTCGCCGTCGCCGTGGCCAGCAGGTTGTACTGCTGGAAGATGAAGCCGAAGGCCTCGCGCCGCAGGATCGCGCGCTCGTCGGAATCGAGTTCGGAGACTTCCTCGCCGGCGAAGCGGTAGCTGCCCTGGGTCGGCCGGTCGAGCAGGCCGATCAGGTTCATCAGGGTCGACTTGCCCGAACCCGAGGCGCCCATAATGGCGACGAACTCGCCGGCGCGGATCGCGAGCGAAATGCCGTGCAGCACCTCGGTGGCGATGTCGCCGCGATAGAACGTCTTGCGGATGTCGCTCAGTTCGATCAGCGGTGGGTCGGCTGAGGTGATGAGCCGGTCGGCGCCGGGCAGAGGCGCGCTGTCGTTCATAGCTTGGGTGTTCCCGCGCCGCGGGCGCCGCCACCGCCGCCCTGCGGCTTGGTCGGGCGGGTGGTCGGCGGCGTGTCGCTGACGACCACCTCGTCGCCCGGCTTGAGGCCGGACTTCACCTCGGCCATCACCCGGCTCATGACGCCAGCGACGATGGTGCGCTCGACGATGGCACCGTTCTCCAGCACGCGCACACGATAGCGCTTGTTGCCGTCCTCGCTCGTGCTGCCGCCGCGCGCCGGCCGCAGCGCGGCTACCGGCACCAGCGGCACCTTCTTGGCACTGCCGGCGACGAAGAACACCTGCGCACTCATCTGCGGCAGCAGGTCGAGGTCGGGGTTCGCGACGTCGAACAGGGAATCGTAGAGCACGACGTTGTTCACGACCTGCGGCGTCTGCATCACCTGCTTCAGCTTGCCCTCGCGGCGGCGATCGGGCTGGCCCAGCGTGGTGAAATAGGCCGGCATGCCGACCTTCAGCTTGTTGACGTCGGCCTCCGAGACCTGGGTCCACACCGTCATGGTGTCGAGGTCGGCGATGCGCAGGATGATCGGCGCGCTCTGGTTGGCGTTCAGCGTCTGGCCCTGCTTGGCCGAGATGCTGACGATGCTGCCGGCCATCGGCGCGTAGATGCTGGTGTAGTTGAGATTGGCCTGGTCGCCCTTCAGGGTCGATTCGGTCTGCTGGATCTGCGCCTTGATCATGTCGATCTGTGCGCCGGCGCTCTTCACCGCCGCTTCGGCGACATCGTAGGCATCCTGGCTGGTGGCCTTGGCGCTCAACAGCTCGCGCTGGCGGCGCAACTGCTGGTCGGCCAGCACCTTGGCCGCTTCCTTGTCAGCAAGCTGCGCCTTGAGGTTCATCAGCTGCGCCTCGTCGGCGCTGACGCGGGCCTGATAGACGGTGGCATCGATCTGCGCCACTTGCTGGCCCTTCTGGACCTTGTCGCCAGGCTGCACCATGAGCTTCTGCAGCTGGCCGGAAACCTGAGTGCCGACATCGACATAGTCGAGCGGCTGCAGCACACCCACTGCTGAAACGGTGTCCTCGACGTCGCCGACCGCGACCTTGGCGGTAACCGGCTGTCCGGTAGTGCCGCCGCTGGCCGGCCACAGCAGCCAGCCGGCGACCAGCGCCACAGCGATCACCGGGGCGCTGTAGAGCGCGAAGCGAACGGGGCGCTGCATGGTCGATCGATCCACCTTCCGGAAACCCAATAGTTATACGACGAGCCGGCCGGCACCAGACCGGTGCGGGCTTTCCGGGGAGTCTAGGGCGGCGAAGGTGTAGGGGATATGACCGGCGCGTAACGCTCGGTAACTGGAAAGGTTGCCGTCAGGTAACCTTCACCCGCGCGGGTGCAAGCGGCAGGCCGGGCACGTCGGACCGGGTGCGGAAGACAGTGCCGCAATTCTCCTTCGGTCCGCCGCGTGAGCCGGTTACCACGTAGAGATCGCGCATGTCCGCGCCGGCGAAGCACAGGCTGGTGACCATCGGCAGCGGCACGGCGATGTCCTTGCGGTGAGAGCCATCGGCATTGAATACCGCGACGCGCCCGCCATGCGCATCGGCGACCCAGACCGAGCCGTCGGCCGCGACCTTCAGCCCATCCGGTACCCGTCCCGCGCCCATCGAGGCGAACACGCGCCATGGCCCGACCGAGCCGTCGGCGGCGACGTCGTAGACGCGCACGATCTCGGCGCGCGCGTCGGAGTGGTACAGGCGCTTGCCGTCGGGCGAGGTGCCGAGCCCGTTGGTCAGCATCACGCCGTCGGAGACGATACGCATCGAGCGGTCGAGATCGATGACATGCAGATGGCCGGGCTTGGGCGTGTCGCCGCCGAAGACGCGGAAGGCGAGTGAGCCGACATAGATGCGGCCGGCGGCATCCGTCGTCAGGTCGTTGAAGCCGATGCCGCCTGGCGTGTCCGCCGCGGTGAGCAGGGCGGTGAAGCCATCGACGCCCGGGCGCACATGCACGACATCGCGGCCGCCGACCACCAGGCCGCCATCGGCGTGCAGCGCCATCCCGCCGATGCCGCGCCGCTTGGGCACGGCGAGCGTCACCGTGTCGGTGGGATCGAGCAGGAAGACGCCGCCGTTCATGACGTCGCTGAAGTACAGGCCCTTGGCAGAGTCCCAAACCGGGCCTTCGATCAGGCCGTAGCCCGTGGCGACTTCCTGCATGGCGCGTTTCCTCTTTGGGAGCGCCGGCGTTCCGCCGGCATCTTGTTCTTGTTGAAGGGAAGGCCGGCAGGACACCGGCGCTCCCGCTAAGCCGCCACCTGCGCAATCCCGCCACGCGTCCGGCCGGCCTCGATCTCGCGCCACAGCACCTCGTGGCCGACCGGCAGCGCGCGGTTGTTGGGCATCGAGAACCACAGGCGCATCAGCAGGCGGCTGTGGCCGCTCTCGAACTCGTCGGTGAAGGCGGAACGGCCGTGATAGGTGACGTGGCTGTTGATCAGCTGCAGGTCGCCGGGATCAAGCGTCATCTCGAAGGCGAGCTCCTCGGCGGTCGCCATCAGCATGTCGATCGCTTCGCGCTGCGCCGTGGTGAGCTTGGGCACGCCGGGTACCAGCTCGGCCGCCTCGATGAAGGTCAGCGAATAGTGGCTGGTGAGCTTGCCGTCGCGCAGGCCGAAGATCGGCAGCCTGTAGACCGTCGCCGGATCCTTCGATTCCTCGCCCAGGCGGCTGCGGTAGAAATCCTCGAACAGCACGTCGAGCAGGTCGGGCCGCCTGGCGAGGATCGCGTTGTGGATCGCGCCGGTGCTGCACAGCCGGCTCACGCCGCCGGCCTTGGCCTGGCGCACGCAGAGCAGGCCGACCACGTCGGTGCGGTCGGTGTGGAAGCGCAGCAGGTTGTTGGTCAGGGTGCGCGCGTAGGACGACAGGAAGGTGCCGCTCTGGCCCTTGGCATCGGTGGTCTGCACCTGGCCGTAGGTGCGGCCGACATGCGCGCCCTCGTCGCGGATGAAGCGCATCAGCTCGCCGCTGCGGTTCTGGAAGACCGTGGTGCCGATATGCTGGCCGAAGCCGAAGTAGAGCTGGCGCAGCTCGTCCTCGCTGTACTTCTCGACCGGCATGCCGCGCAGCTTCACCATGCCGCTGCCGTCCTCGAGCTCCTCGCGGATGTCGTCGAACAGCGGCCCCAGCGAGGGCAGCGGGAAATCCGCCTTGGTGATCGACGACCATTCCAGACCGCGGCGCTTCACGCCCTGCAGCGCCGCGTCGATCTCCGCCGCCGCGCCCGGCGGCAGGTCGCGGATCCAGCGACGCGAATGGATGATGTCGCTGCCGAGCCAGACGCTGGGTCCGGTCAAAGGCGTGCGCTTGCTCATGGTCTGGAAATTCCTCCGGCCTTGTGGACGGATCGCTACTCCCGCCGCTGCCGTCTGGCAAGCGAGGGCAGGAATGACAGCGATGCTCTAGGCGGGGACCGGTCCGGGCTTGCCGGCCAGGACGGCAAAGCTGGCCAGCCGGGTCTTGCCGGTCTTCGGGTCGGTCACGTCGTTGACCACCTCGAGATGGGCCTGGCAGGCCGCCGGCGTGACGTCGAGCACGAGATAGCCGCGCTTGTCGCCGCGCACATATTTGAGGTGCGGATTGCGCGCCATGAGCGTGCGTACGCGTTCGGCGCTGGGCCCCTGCGAGGTGATCGAGGTGCCGACGAATTCCGAAGCGATCGCCGGCCCTTTCTCGCCACGCAGATCGGCCACCGCGTACATGTGGACGTCGCCGCCCAGCACGATGTGGTTGGCGTTGGGCCGGACGGCCATGGCGTCGAGCAGGCGCTGGCGCGCGGCGGGATAGCCGTCCCAGCCATCCATCCAGTAGGACGGCTCGCTGGCATCGGCCGCGGCGCGGTTGGCTTCGGCCATCAGGGTCTGCTGGGCGATCACCGTCCAGCGGCCGCGGGCGCGCCCCAACTGGTCGCGCAGCCAGGTTTCCTGCTCGGTCCCCAGCATGGTACGGCGCGGGTCGCGGCGCTCGGCGCAATCGGTGAACATCGCGCGGCCGCCCTTGCCTTCGGTGCAGGCGTGGTGCGACCGGTACTGCCGGTCATCGAGCAGGAACAGATCGACGAGATCGCCGAAGCGCCAGGTCTCGTAGATGCGCGCGTTCGGCCCGCTGGGCGCCATCGACGGCGGCACCGGCATATGCTCGTACCACGCGCGATAGGCCGCGGCGCGGCGGCGCAGGAAGAAGTCGCGATCCGAGGTCTTCGGCGAGCGGTCGTTGGTGTAGTCGTTCTCGACCTCGTGGTCGTCCCAGGTCGCCACCCAGGGACAGGCCGCGTGCGCCGCCTGAAGGTCGGGGTCGCTTTTGTACAGGGCGTAGCGGTCGCGGTACTCGGGCAGGGTCGTGGGATTGGCCGTGCCGTGCTTGCGCACGTGCCGCGAACCCCAGGACATCTCGTAAATGTAGTCGCCGACATGGACCACGAGATCGAGCGGCTCGGCGGCCATATGGCGATAGGCGCTGAACCAGCCCTGCTCGTATTGCTGGCAGGACGCCAGGGCCAGCCGCAGGCGTTCGGGCTTCGCGGCATCGGCCGGCGCTGTCTGCGTGCGGCCGACCGGGCTGGTCTGGCCGGCGGCGTGGAAGCGGTACCAGTAGGTGCGCGCCGGCCGCAGCCCGCCGGCCTCGACATGGACCGAATGCGCCTCGGCCGTCGTGGCGCGGAACGTGCCGCGCGCGGCGATGCGCGCGAAGCGCTCGTCCTCGGCCAGCTCCCACGCCACATCGACGGCTGCGTCGGGCATGCCGCCGCCTTCCAGCGGGCTGGGTGCCAGCCGGGTCCACAGCACGACGCGATCGGATCGTGGATAGCCCGAGGCGACCCCCAGCGTGAACGGGGTGGATGCCAGGCGAGGCTGGGCGCGCACGATGGCGGGTGCCGCCAGCGCCGCGCCGGCGCCGATCAGCATCAGGCGCCGCGGGATCGGTCGGTCGATGAGCATGCGGCACGATACACCTGCGGGCTGACTTCTGGCATGCGGCGCGGCAAAGTGTGGCGCGGGCGGGGAGAGGGATCAGTGGCGACGGATCTCGAGCGACGTCTGTTCCGTGCGGGTCCCAAGCGGATCCTCGCGCTGGATGGCGGCGGCGTGCATGGCGTGCTGTCGCTCTCGATGCTGTGCCGGATCGAGGCCGTGCTGGCGCGGCGCTCGCCCGACCCGGATGCGTTCCGCCTCGCCGATTATTTCGACCTGATCGGCGGCACCTCGACCGGCTCGCTGATCGCCACCGGCCTGTCCCTGGGCATGCGCGCGTCGGAGCTGCTGACGCTCTACCGCGAGCTGGCCATTGAGGTGTTCAAGCGGCCGTTCTGGAGCTTCGGCGTCATCGGCGCGAAGTTCCCCAGCGAGCCGCTGGAGCAGGTGCTGGCGCGCATCGTCGGCGACATGACGCTCGACGATGCGCGGCTGCGCACCGGCCTGGCGATCGTCACCAAGCGGCTCGACACGCGCAGCACCTGGGTCCTGCACAACAATCCGCGCTCGCGCTACTTCGACGCCCCGGCCGACGACCCGCAGGCCTTTCCCAACCGGCGCATCCGCGTGGCCGACGCGATCATGGCCTCGGTGGCGGCGCCGACCTATTTCGAGCCGCGCTTCATGCGCGTCGCCGGCACCGAGATCGGCGCCTTCGTCGATGGCGGCGTCAGCCCGCACAACAATCCGTCGCTGATGCTGCTGATGATGGCGACGGCTCAGGGCTTCGGCTACCAATGGCCGGCCGGCGTTGCCCATCTGCTGCTGACCTCGATGGGCACGGGACTGACGCGCCGACGCCGTACCGCCGACCATGTGCGCGCCCAGCCGAGCGCGATGATGGCCGTCGAGTCGCTGATGACCATGGTGCAGGACAGCAACCTGCAGACCCAGGCGCTGCTGCAGTGGATGGGCCATTCGCCGACAGCGCGCGTGATCAACGCCGAGATCGGCGACCTGTCGCGCGACCGCATCCCCGGCGGCGATCTGCTGTGGTACCTGCGTTACGACGCCGAGCTCAGCGCCGCCTGGCTGGAGACGCTGGGCCTCAGCGTCTCGGCAGACGAGCTGGCGGCGA
>CAYNOF010000891.1:0-4622 GCA_964398335.1 uncultured Rhizobiaceae bacterium | reverse complement strand
GGTAGCGCTCGAGGCGCGCCGAGGAATGCTCGGGCCCCTGGCCCTCGTAGCCGTGCGGCAGCAGCATCACCAGGCCGCACATGCGGAACCACTTGCTCTCGCCCGAGCAGATGAACTGGTCGATGATGACCTGCGCGCCGTTGGCGAAATCGCCGAACTGCGCCTCCCACAGCACCAGCGCATTGGGCTCGGCCAGCGAATAGCCGTACTCGAAGCCCAGCACGCCGGCTTCCGACAGCGGCGAGTCGATCACCTCGTAGCGCGCCTGGCCCTCGCGGATGGCGTTGAGCGGCACGTAGCGCGCGTCGGTCGTCTGGTCGACCAGCACCGAGTGGCGATGCGAGAAGGTGCCGCGGCCGGAATCCTGGCCCGACAGGCGCACCGGCGTGCCCTCGACCAGCAGCGAGCCGAAGGCCAAGGCCTCGCCCATCGCCCAGTCGAGACCTTCGCCGCTCTCGATCATCTTCCGCTTCTCCTCGAGCTGGCGGAGGATCTTGCGGTTGGTGTCGTGGTTCTCGGGCTTGCGCGCCAGCGCCAGGCCGACCTCGCGCAGGGTCTCGAGCGGCACCGCGGTGTTGCCCTTGCGGTCCTCCTCGCCCGGCGCGGTGGTGAAGCCGGTCCACTTGCCTTCCAGCCAGTCGGCCTTGTTGGGGCGGAACGAGGCGGCAGCGGAGAAAGCGTCATCGAGCTTCTGGCGGTAGTCGACCACCATGCGGTCGACATCCGCCTGGGTGACGACGCCGCCCTCGATCAGCTGCTTGGCGTAGACATCCTGCACCGTCGGGTGGCTGCCGATCTTCTTGTACATCATCGGCTGGGTGAACATCGGCTCGTCGCCTTCGTTGTGCCCGTGCCGGCGGTAGCACCACATGTCGATGACGATGTCGCGCTTGAACTGCTGGCGGAACTCCACCGCGATGCGCGCGCAGTGCACCACCGCCTCCGGGTCGTCGCCGTTCACGTGCAGGATCGGGCACTGCACGATCTTGGCGACGTCGGTGCAATACGGGCCCGAACGCGAATAGGTCGGCGAGGTGGTGAAGCCGATCTGGTTGTTGACCACGAAATGGATCGTGCCGCCGATGCGATAGCCGCCGAGATCGCTGAGGTCGAGGCTCTCGGCCACCAGGCCCTGGCCGGCGAAGGCCGCGTCGCCGTGCATCAGGATGGCCATCACCTGGCTACGATCCTTGTCGCCGCGCTGGTCCTGCTTGGCGCGCACCTTGCCGAGCACGACGGGGTTCACCGCCTCGAGGTGCGAAGGGTTGGCCGTCAGCGACAGATGCACGACGTTGCCGTCGAACTCGCGGTCGGCCGAGGCGCCCAAGTGGTACTTCACGTCGCCCGAGCCACGCATCTCCTCGGGATGCGAGGGCTTGCCCTGGAACTCCGAGAACAGCGCCTGGTAGCCCTTGTGCAGCACGTGGACCAGCGTGTTCAGGCGGCCGCGATGCGGCATGCCGAACACCACGTCCTTGATGCCGAGCTGGCCGCCGCGCTTGAGGATCTGCTCCAGCGCCGGGATCAGCGATTCGCCGCCGTCGAGGCCGAAGCGCTTGGTGCCGACGAACTTCACGTGCAGGTACTTCTCGAGGTTCTCCGCCTCGACCACACGCTCGAGGATGGTACGGCGGCCCATCTCGGTGAAGTCCGTGCGGTTGCCGTCGTTCTCGATGCGATCCTCGATCCACGCCTTCACGTCGGGATCGCCGATATGCATGTACTCGACGCCGACCGCGCCGCAATAGGTCTTGCGCAGGCGCTCCATCAGCTGGCGCAAGGTCGCCGTCTCGCCCAGGCCCAGCACATGGTCGACGAAGATCGGGCGGTCCCAGTCGGCGTCGCCGAAGCCGTAGGTCTTGGGATCGAGCTCCGAATGGTAGGGCTTGGGCGTCAGCCCCAGCGGATCGAGATCGGCCTGCAGATGGCCGCGCACGCGATAGGAGCGGATCAGGATGCGCGCGCGCACCGCGTCGAGCGCGGCGGCGCGCAGCTGCTCGGCGGTGATGCCGGCGGGCGCCTCGGCCTTCGCCGCCGCGCCATTGGCCTTGACGTTGCGGTTGGCGGCGGCCGGCGGCGGCGCGTCTGGATCGGCAACGCCGATGACGCGGGTGCGCTTGGGCGCCCAGCTTGCGCCGGTGACCTCGCGCAGCACCTCGCGCTGCTCGCCCGACAGCTCGGAGAAGAAGGTCCGCCAGCTCTCGTCGACCGAGTTGGGATCGCGCGCGAAGCGCTCGAAGAGATCGTCGATGAACGCCGAGTTGGCGCCATAGAGGAATGAACTGCGTTCAGCGTTCTGCATGACAGCGTAGCCGGCGCGTTACGGGCGCCGCCTCCTGGAATCGGGGTCTTGCAAGACCGGGGCCTGCCGGCCGCTATCGACCCGAAGAAAGTGCGCACAAAATGGCGACGTCAGCCGCCGCCGCCTGCTCTCACCGCTTCTTGCCCATGGCCTCGACCATGCCGGTGCCTAGGGCGGCCGGCGAATCGACGACATGCACGCCCGCCTCGCGCAGGGCGGAAACCTTGAACTCGGCGGTGTCCTGGCCGCCGGAGATCACGGCGCCGGCATGGCCCATGCGGCGGCCCGGCGGCGCGGTGCGGCCAGCGATGAAGCCGACCACCGGCTTGTTCGAGCCCGAGGCCTTGAGGAACTCGGCGCCCTTGACCTCGGCGTCACCACCGATCTCGCCGATCATGATGATGCCTTCGGTCTCGGGATCGCGGACGAACATCTCCAGGCACTCGACGAAGTTGGTGCCGTTGACCGGATCGCCGCCGATGCCGATGCAGCTGCTCTGGCCGAGGCCCGCGGCCGTGGTCTGCGCCACCGCCTCGTAGGTCAGCGTGCCGGAGCGCGAGACAATGCCGATCTTGCCGCGCTTGTGGATGTGGCCGGGCATGATGCCGATCTTGCACTCGCCGGGCGTGATCACGCCGGGGCAGTTGGGCCCGATCAGCCGCGACTTCGAGCCGGCCAGCGCGCGCTTCACCGCCACCATGTCGAGCACCGGGATGCCCTCGGTGATGGTGACAATCAGCGGGATCTCGGCATCGATCGCCTCGAGGATCGCGTCGGCGGCGAAGGCCGGCGGCACGTAGATCACCGAGGCGGTGCAGCCGGTCTTCTCGCGCGCCTCCTTGACGGTGTCGAACACCGGCAGGTCGAGATGCTTGCTGCCGCCTTTGCCCGGCGTCACGCCACCGACCATCTTGGTGCCATAGGCGATCGCCTGCTCGGAGTGGAAGGTGCCCTGCGAGCCGGTGAAGCCCTGGCAGATGACCGTGGTGTTCTTGTCGACGAGAACGGCCATCACTTGGCCTCCTTCACGGCCTTGACGACCTTTTCGGCCGCGTCGGCGAGGTTGTCGGCGGAGACGATCGGCAGACCGGAGTCCTTCATGATCTTCTTGCCGAGATCGACGTTGGTGCCCTCGAGCCGCACCACCAGCGGCACGTGCAGGCTGACCTCGCGCGCCGCGGCGACCACGCCCTCGGCGATCACGTCGCAGCGCATGATGCCGCCGAAGATGTTGACCAGGATGCCCTCGACATTGGCATCGCTGAGGATGATCTTGAACGCCGTGGTGACGCGCTCCTTGGTGGCGCCGCCGCCGACGTCGAGGAAGTTCGCCGGCGAGCCGCCATAGAGCTTGATGATGTCCATGGTCGCCATGGCGAGGCCGGCGCCGTTGACCATGCAGCCGATCGTGCCGTCGAGCTTGATGTAGTTCAGGCCGTGCTTGCCGGCCTCGAGCTCGGAGGGATCCTCCTCGCTTTCGTCGCGCAGCTCCTCCAGCTCCTTGTGGCGGTAGAGCGCGTTGTCATCGAGGTTCATCTTGGCGTCGAGCGCCAGCACGTCGCCCGCGCCGGTGACCAGCAGCGGGTTGATCTCGACCAGCGAGCAGTCGAGGCTGCTGAAGGCCTTGTAGAGATTGCCGATGAACTTCACCGCGGCGGCGACCTGCTTGCCCTCGAGGCCCAGGCCGAAGGCGATCTTGCGACCATGGAATTGCTGGTAGCCGGCCACGGGATCGATCGCGACCTTGATGATCTTCTCGGGGTGCTCGTGGGCGACGTCCTCGATCGACATGCCGCCCTCGGTCGAGGCGATGATCGTCACCTTCGAGGTGGCGCGGTCCATCAGCAGCGACAGATAGAGCTCGCGCTTGATGTCGACGCCTTCCTCGATATAGACGCGCTTGACCTCCTTGCCCGCCTCGCCGGTCTGCTTGGTGACCAGGATCTGGCCCAGCATGGCGCCGGCCTGGGTGCCGACATCGTCGACCGACTTCACCACGCGCACGCCGCCCTTGCCGTTGGGGTCGCTCTTGAAGCGCCCGGCGCCGCGGCCGCCGGCATGGATCTGGGATTTCACGACATAGACCGGCCCCGGCAGCTTGCGCGCGGCGTCGACGGCCTCGTCCTTGGTATAGGCGACGAAGCCCTTGGGCACCGCGACGCCGAAGCGGGCGAGCAGGGCCTTGGCCTGGTATTCGTGGATGTTCATGGCGTCCTATTGCCGGGATTGCGTGCAAAGCTTGCGCCAGCAATCAGTTTCTGATTGCAACCGACCGGGGTTGCGGGGCACTTTATGAGTGCCGCGCGACCTTGGCAATGAG
>CAYNOF010000890.1:0-3005 GCA_964398335.1 uncultured Rhizobiaceae bacterium | reverse complement strand
CGCCCGCCCGGCGCGTGAAGCCGCAGAAGAGTTCCGGCAGGCGCGCGCGCTCGAAATGCGCGGCGGCGTCGATGATCGCAGCGAATACCTGCGCCGCCTCGCGGTGGAAGCCGTAGCGCGCGAAGCCCGAGGCGATCAGGGCGTTGTCGTGCGGCCAGACCGAGCCGTTGTGGTAGCTCGCCGGATCGTAGCGCGCCTCGCCTTCGGCCACGGTGCGCACGCCCCAGCCGCTGAAGGAACGCCGGTCCATCAGGGTGCCCACGACCGCGGCGGCGCGTTCGGGATAGGCGATGCCGGTCAACAGCGCGTGGCCGGCGTTGGAGGCGCGCACGCGGCACGGGCGCCGCTGCCCGTCGAGGGCGAGGACGTAGGTGCCCAGCGCCGCGTCGAAGAAGCCGCGGTCGAACGCGCGGCGTAGGGCCTCGCCCCGCGCGTCGTACGCGGTTGCGTTCGGCTCGCCGAGGCGGCGGGCGATGTCGGCGGCGGCGCGCCACGCGGCATAGACGTAGGCCTGCACCTCGCAGAGCGCGATCGGGCCGTCGGCCAGGGTGCCATCGGCGTGGAAGACCGCGTCGGGGCTGTCCTTCCAGCCCTGGTTTCTCAGGCCGTGCTCGCTGTGGCTGAGATAGGTCACGAAGCCGTCGCCGCCGCTGTCGATCCACGCCAGCGCCGCCAGCAGGTTGGGCCACAGGCGGCGCAGTGTCTCGACATCGTCGGTGCGCTGCAGATACGCGCCGGCCAGCATGACGAAGAGCGGCGTGGCGTCGGCGGTACCGTAGTAGCGCCCGAACGGCACCTCGCCCAGCGCGGCCATCTCGCACTGGCGCATCTCGTGCACGATCTTGCCCGGCTCGGCATCGCTGGCCGGGTCGCGCGCCGTCGCCTGGTGCGCGGCGAGGTGGCAGAGCACGCCGCGCGCGATCTGCGGGTCTAGCCACAGGGTCTGCAGCGCGGTGATCAGCCCGTCACGGCCGAACACCGTGTTGAACCAGGGAATGCCGGCATAGGGATACGGACCCTCGGGCAGATCGGTGACCAGGGTGTAGAGGTCGGTGAGGCCGCGCCGCAGGACGCTGTCGACGGCCGGGTCGGGGCTCGCCACCGACGCCGCGCGCGTCATGCGATCGCGCAACGCGCGCTTGGCCGCGCGCAACGCGCCGAAGAACCGGGCCGGCGGCTGCTCGGTGCAGGCGACGCTGAGGAAGAGCGAGACGTAGCTGCCCGGCGCAAGCTCGAGCTCGTAGCCCGCATGGCCGGCGTCCAGCCGCGCGGGCGGCGGATCGAAGGTGAGGCACGCCGTCCGCCGCCGATCGTCGAGACCGCGATAGGCAAGCACCACGTGGTCGGCGGCGACCGTCGCGGGCAAGATCGCGCCCCGGCGCTCGCGGCTGTAGCCGCGCAGCTCGAAGAGGTCGGCGAAATCGGCGGCGAAAGCGAGATCGAGCGTGACGCGGCGCGCGGCCGGACCGGCGTTGCGCAGGTGCAGCCGCTCGTAGAGGCAGTCGTGCCATACGACGCGCGCGCGGCTGAGCGCGATCTGGCGGTGACGCAGTGTCGACAGCAGCAGGGTGTTGTCCTCGTTCGGCCACGTGCCCGTCGCCTGCGGCGTCTCGCCGTCGACCGTCACGGCGAGGTGCACAAGATGGCGCGTGTCGCGGTGGAACAGGCCCTGCAGCACCCCGGCCTTGTCGAAGACCGCGAAGCTGTCGCCGTGCTTGAGCGCATGCAAGGTGTCTGACATGGCCGCGCTTACGCTGGTCAGTGGATGTGATCGTTCACCCGGCGTGATATAAACGTAATAATAAGCACGGGGGAGCGGTAGGGGGATGGCCCGTCTCGTTCTGGTGATCGCCGCGTTGCTCGGCTTCGGCATCCCGGCCTGGGCGGAGACTCGAGTCGCGCTGGTGATCGGCAACGGTGCCTATCAGAACGCCGAGCCCTTGAAGAACCCGGTGAACGACGCGCGCGCCATGGCCAAGGTGCTGCGCGATGCCGGCTTCGAGGTGATCCAGCGCGAGAACGTCACACGCCGTATGTTCGTCGAGGCGCTGCACGAGTTCGCCGGCAAGGTGCCGCCGGGCGGCGTCGGGCTGTTCTACTACGCCGGCCATGGCCTGCAGGTGCGCGGGCTGAACCACCTGGTGCCGGTCGATGCCGCGCTCGCCAACGAGTACGACGTCAAGTACGAGACGGTCGACGTCAACGACGTGCTGAGCCGGCTCGACGAGGCACGCGCGCGTCTCAGCCTGGTGATCCTCGACGCCTGCCGCGACAACCCCTTCGCACGCCGCTTCCGTTCCACCGGTCGCGGTCTCGCCCAGACCGATGCGCCGCGCGGCACGGTGATCGCCTATGCCACGGCCCCGGGCGACACGGCAGCCGACGGCGAGGGCGACAACGGCCTCTATACCGCCGAGCTGCTCAAGGCGATCGCCCAGCCCGGGTTGAAGCTCGAGGAAGTCTTCAAGCGCACCATCGACGGCGTGGCGCGTGCCTCGGGCAACAGGCAGACGCCGTGGGTGAGCTCCTCGTTCCGCGGCGACTTCGTCTTCAATGCCGCCGCCGCAGCGCCGCCGCCGCCACCGGTCGCCGCCGTGCCGGCGCCGCCCGCTGTCGATCCGGTCGAGCAGACGGCGTGGACGACCATCGCGTCGAGCAACAACCCCGTCATGTTCGAGCTGTTCCTCAAGCGCTTCCCCAACGGCGTCTACAGCGACGTCGCGCGGGCCCGGCTGGAGGAGCTGAAGATGGCCGCTGCGCTGGAGGAGAAGCGCCGCTCCACCGCTGCCGACGAGGCCAAGGCGCGGGCTGCCGCCGAGGAAGCCCGGCGCACCGCGGCGGCCGAGGCGGCCAGGCGCAAGTCGGCCGCCGACGAGGAGGCCAGGCGCACGGCCGCGGCAGACGAGGCCAGGCGTCGGGCTGCGGCGGAGGACGAGAAGAAGTCGGTCGAGAACGTCGAGGCGGCGCTGAAGCTGGCCGACATCGATCGCAAGCGCATCCAGGCG
>CAYNOF010000889.1:0-7974 GCA_964398335.1 uncultured Rhizobiaceae bacterium | reverse complement strand
GCTATGGGTTGCCTGCTCGCAGCTTGAGACGATCGAGCTGGCCGGGCGCTGCGGCATCGGCGCGCTGGGCTTCCAGTTCGTCAGCGCCGATGCCGCGCATGCCTGGGTGCACGCCTACTACAACGCCTTCACCCGCCATCTCGACAAGCTGGAGAGCTACCAGACCAACCCGAACATCGCGCTGGTCTCCTACTTCATGTGCGCCAGGACCGACGAGGAGGCGCGGCGGCGGGCGGAAGGCTCGACCTTCTTCCAGTTCGCGCTGCAGTTCTATGGTGCCTCGAAGGGCCGCCAGCGTCCCGCGCCGGGCACGGTGAACATGTGGGACGAGTACAACAAGTGGAAGAAGGAGAACCCCGACCAGGCGGCGCGCTCGCTGGCCGGCGGCCTGATCGGCTCCCCCGACACGATCCGCAAGAAGCTGCGCAAGTTCAAGGAATCGAACATCGACCAGGTGATCCTGCTCAACCAGGCGGGCAAGACCACGCACGAGCACATCTGCGAATCGCTGGAGCTGTTCGCCAAGGAGGTGATGCCGGAGTTTCACGCCGACGAGCCGGCGCACCAGGACTGGAAGCGCAAGGTGCTGGCCGGCGAGATCCGGCTCGACGAGATCGACACCGCGCCGTTCAAGGACCGCTTCCGCCCCGGCATGATCACGGTGAAGCCGTCGGGCGCGGCGACCGCGGCCGAGTGACCGGCGGCGCGCACTTCGCACGGAATTGACAAAGCGCTCACATTCTTTAGTGAGAACCCTTGCGCCGCGTCGGAGATACTCCGGCGCGTTCGCTTTGGTGGAGCGGGATCATGCGCAGCGTCATGCAAATTGTTTCGAACAACGTGCCGCTGGCGCGCGATTTCGGCGGCCTGCGCGAACCCAATCCGCGCACGCGGCTGGCGGCCGGCACTCTGGTCGAGGAGAGCTTCCGCGCCGACGGCTGGTCGTTCGTCGAGGTCCGCACCATGTCGATGGTCGAGCCCGACGCCTGGCAGATCCTGGAGCGCTCGGCCGGACCGAAATGCGAGGCGATTCCGGGGCCGGGCTTCATGCGCAACCGCTCCCTGGGCGGCCGCACCCTGCCGGAGATCATGGGCTTCGGCGGCGCGGCCTCGGGCTGGGTGCGCAGCGTCGCGCTGCTGCCCATCGGCTACAAGCCGGGCGTGTTCGATCCGCTGACGCTCTACGTCAATCGCCGGCTGTGGGAACTCACCCTGCAGTACGACGACGTGACCTACAGCCAGAAGGTGCGCGACGTCAGCAAGGGCAGCATCGACTGCTCGGGCTGGGTCGAGTTCGCCAATTGCACGATCTACGACGAGCTGACCGGCGGCGTGGCGAGCGAACTGCTGCCGCCCAACTTCAAGAAGATCTTCGACACCGCCGCGGCCTGGCAGATGACCGGCTGGAAGAAGGAGGCCGGCGGCTGGCTCACCGGCAAGGCGTTCAAGACCGACAAGCTGCTGCCCGGCATGATCATCGGCATGAACGCCGATTCGGACGACACCGACCGGCCCAAGGGCATCGATCACATCATCCAGGTGGCGTGGCATCCGACCACCCACGTGCCGCACATCACCCAGAGCTCGGGCGGCAAGGGCGTGAACTTCGAGGACGTGGAAAGCTGGTTCAAGAAGTGGAAGGCCAAGATCGGCACCGACGACCTCTACGCCGTCGACCCCTACGCCAAGGCCCGCGCCGCGATCGGCGCCTGGCTCACAACACATTGATCAGGCATTGAACTGACCCGGGCGATCCCCCAATCTGCCGGCCATATTGGCAGGCGGAGGGATCCCATGCCCGACAACATCCACATCAGACTGAACACCGCGTCCGTCGAGGCGCGGGCCGATGCGATCCAGGCTGCGTTCGAGGAGCGCGGCATGAAGCCGGCGGAGTTCATCGACGAGTTCCGCGAGCTCGCCGAGGAGAAATGGCTGCCGGAGAACGGCGCGCGGGTCTGCGCCAGGGCGTGGACCGATCCGGCGTTCAAGGCGCGGCTGCTGGCCGATGGCAAGAGTGCGGTCGCGGAGCTGGGGCTGACCATGCCGGAGCATCACCGGCATCTGGTGGTGCTGGAGAACACGGCCAACATCCATAACGTGATCGTCTGCACCCTGTGCTCGTGCACGGCCTTCTCGATCATCGGCCTGCCGCCGGACTGGTACAAGGATCGGGAGTACCGCGCGCGCGTCGTGCGCCAGTCGCGCACGGTGCTGAAGGAGATGGGGCTCGACCTGCCCGCCTCGACCGATGTGCGCGTGTGGGACACCACGGCCGACACCCGCTACATGGTGCTGCCGATGCGGCCCGCGGGCACCGAGGGCTGGTCCGAAGAGAAGCTCGCTGGGCTGATCAACAAGGACATGATGATCGGCGTCGCGCGCATCGCGGGGACCTGAACCATGGACGGCATTCACGACATGGGCGGCCGGCAGGGTTTCGGTCGCGTGCGCTATGCGCTCAAGGCACAGACCTATCACGAGCCGTGGGAGAAGCGCGTCAACGCGCTCAACTCGCTGGCGGTGAAGCTCGGCATCTTCAACATGGACGAATATCGCCACGCCATCGAGCGCATGGAGCCCCGGCATTACCTGTCGGCGAGCTACTATGAGCGCACGCTGACCAGCCTCGCCACGCTCTGTGTCGAGAAGGGCATCCTCACGCAGGAAGAGCTGGAGCGGCGCGCGCAGGGGCAGTTCCCGCTGTCGATGCCCAGCGCGCCGGGGCGCGGCAATGTCGAGACGCGGCAGACCTTGAAGCCCGGCGACAAGGTTCGCGTGCGCACCGATCACGTGCCCGGCCACGTGCGCATGCCCGGTTACATCCGTGGCAAGACCGGCGTGGTCGTCGGCGTGTCGCCGAAGTATCCGTTCCCCGACGCGCACGCCCATGGCATCCACGCCGAGGACGAGCCGACCTACGACGTGCGCTTCAACGCCGAGGAGCTGTGGCCCAACGACGCCGATCCGGCGCATGTGCATGTCGGCGTCTTCGAGAGCTATCTCGAACCGGTGACCTGAGCAAACTAAGCCACTGGGCGAGAATTCCTCGCTTCGGGCCGCGACGCGGCCGTGGTGCTGTGCGCGCCAACGAAGCGAGGGACGGCCCATGTCGATGCGACTTTATTCCGGACCACTGAGCATGTTCGGCGCCAAGGCCCAGATCGCGGCGTTGGAGAAGGGCCTCGATGTCGAGGTCGAGATGGTGCCCTTCGACATGAAGGCGCTGTACGAGCCCAAGCATCCCGAGGTGCTGCGCGTCAATCCCAAGCGCCAGGTGCCGGTGCTGGTCGACGGCGAGCTCGAGATCTTCGATTCGACACAGATCTTCGAGTATTTCGAGGAGATCAAGCCGCAGCCGCCGCTATGGCCCACCGGCGTGCGCGGCCGCGCCCGCGCGCGGCTGCTGGAGATGAAGTCCGACGAGGTGTTCTTCCCGCACATCATCCGGCTGATGAGCCTGCAGCGCAGCCTCGACGATCCGGCGGCGGTGACGGCGATCGGTGGTGCCACCGCGTTCTATCGCGAGCTCGAGGCGCTGCTGTCGGATGGTCGTCCGCATTTCGCCGGCGACTATTCCTATGCCGACATCGCCTTCTACATGGCGCAGTTCTTCGCCGACCGGCTGGGGGCGCCGATGCCGGCCGATCTCAGGCACCTGCCGGCCTGGCGCGAGCGCGTCGGTGCGCGGCCGGCGGTGCGCCAGGTGGCCGCCGCCATGGCCCGCTACCTGGTCTCCGTCGGCGGCAGAAAGCCCAGCTTCATCGCGCTCTGAAGGTCCGGGAACCTGCCCGCCGTCGTCGCGTTCGGCAGCGGATAGGGCGGCACTCCTTGCGGGAGCGCGCCCGCGGGGATTTCCGCAGAGGAGGCAGACCGATGAATGTCAGCGACGCCATGACGCGCGACGTCCAGATCGCCAACCCCGACCAGACCATCCAGCAGGCCGCCAGGCTGATGGCCAGCATCGACGCCGGCGCCCTGCCGGTCGGCGACAAGGACAGGCTGGTGGGCATGATCACCGACCGCGACATCGCGATTCGCGCCATCGCCGACGGCAAGGGCCCGGACACCAAGGTGCGCGACGTGATGAGCAACGACGTGAAGTACTGCTTCGAGGACGAATCCGTCGAGGCCGTGTCGCGCAACATGGGCGACCAGCAGGTCCGCCGGCTGCCGGTGGTCAGCCGCGACAAGCGGCTGGTCGGCATCCTGTCGCTGGGCGACGTCGCCACGACGCGCGACAGCAGCCATGCCGGCCAGGCGCTCAAGGGCATCTCGCGGCCGGGCGGCGCGCACAACCAGCACTGAGCCTTTCACCGGATCGCGCTGCCGCAGAAGTCTCACCGCATCTGTCGCCTTCTCTCATTGACCGAAATGAGAGTGAGCGTACACTTATATCCCGCTGCCCCTGGAGGCGCATCCCGGCGGATCGTCGGGGCGGCGGGAGATCGCGACATGATCGACATTTCGCAGCCGGCGATGGGTCTGAACGACCGCACGCGGCATCACATTCACGTCCAGATGTGGAACACCTGGGACGTGCCGGTGAACGATACCGCCGACCATATCACCGCCTGGGTGGCGTCCGTGGCGCGTGGCGCCAGCGGCGGCAAGCTGCGCAACGTCGTCTTCTCGTGCCACGGCGCGCCGGCGCAGATCCAGATCGGCCAGGGCTTCAACATCAACAATGTCGGCCTGTTCTCGCGCTGGCGCGGGCTCGTCGACAAGATCTGGATCCGCTGCTGCCAGGTTGCCTACATCGCGGGCACCGGCCCGGCCGCGACCAATGACGGCAACGTCTTCTGCTCGCGCATGGCGCAGGAGGCGGGTTGCTACGTCGTCGCCTCGACGGAGCTGCAGATCGGTGCCGTCGGCCGTGTGCTGCCCTTCGGCCAGATCGATACGTATGAAGGCCTGGTGCTGAGCTACGGACCGGCCGGCAACATCACGTGGCAGCACCGCTATCCCTCGGGCTATCACACGCCGGCGCGGGCGTGGGGGCTGATCCCCGAGAACTGGCACGGCAACCCGGACTGAGGGCCCGTGCCGGTTCCAGCGTCTGGAGTGGCGCCCGGGATGACGGTGCCTGTGGTCGCCGCATGCCGCGCTAGAAGGTGAACCGCGTGCCCAGGGTCACGTTGATGCCGGGCAGCGGCGCGGCGTCCTTGATGAACGAGGTGTGCTCGATGGCGCGCTCGTTCAGCAGGTTGTTGGCGCGCAGGAACACCTGCCAGGTGTTGATCGGGTTGAACTGCCCGCCATAGGCGATGCCGATGTTCAGCATGTTGTAGCCCGGCGTGCCGGTCTCGAACGCGGCCACCTGGTCCTGCCCGAACACGTGGTAGAACTGCACGAAGCCGCTGATGCCCTCGTGGCGCGCATCGAGGCGCGCGCCCAGCCGCCCGGGCGGAATGCGCGGCAGGTTGTCGCCGCCGGTGATGCGCCCGCGCACATAGTCGCCGAAGACCGAGACGTCGATATCGTCGGTGACGGCGTACTTCACCTCGGCTTCGAGGCCGTAGAACTCGGCGTTGGCCTGGCGGAAATCGACGATGGGCAGGCCGTCGACGTCGAAGGCGCCGGTGTTGGACTGGAAGATGAAGTCCTTGACCACGTTGCGGTAGACGCTGACGCCGAACTGCAGTGCGCCGGTCTTCTTGCGAACACCGAATTCGAGATTGTACGAGGTCTCCGCCCTGAGGTTCGTGTCGCCGACCTCGAACTGCGCGGTCGCGGGGTGCGGACCGTTGGCATAGAGCTCCTCCGCCGTCGGCAGGCGCTGCGAGCGCGAGAACGCGATGGTGGCGGAATAGCCCGGCCGGAAGTCCCAGGTGCCGCTGATCGAGGCGGAGAAGCCGTTGAACTGCCGGCTGGGCAGATCGCCCGCGGCACGCACGTGCTGCCAGTCGTAGCGCAGCCCGCCCTCGATGTGGAAGTCGCTGAAGCTGTAGCGCTCGATCAGGAAGGTGCCGAAGCTCAAGGTCAGCGTCTCCGGCAGGATGGCCTCCTCGCCGATCGACGTGAAGTCGCGGCGCATGCCCTGCACGCCCACGACGCCGCGCAAGCCGTCGAACAGGCGGTGCACCACTTCCACGCGGCCGTCGAGCGCGTGGTTGTAGAACGTCGTGGAGACCTCGCCGTCCTCGATCTCGCGGTGCGTGTACCAGACATTGCCCAGCCGGAAGCGGATCTTCTCGATGCCGTCGAACGGCGCGCGCACCTCGCCGCGCACGTCGAGGCGCCGGCTGCGCATCGCGATGAACGTCGTCTCCTCGCTGGGGATGCCGTACTCGGTGCGGTACTCGCTGTAGGCGGCGCCGACATAGCCCCAGTCGGCGACCCATGACGTGCCGGCGCTGAAGTTCCAGCCGTTGTTGAACGAGTTGCGCACATGGCGCGACGGCGGATCGCCGAAGCCCTTGGCGGTGTAGTAGTCGTCGGCGTTGCGCACCGTGCCCTCGAGCCGCGCGGCGATGTTGCCGTAGCCGACGGTGAAGCCGAGGAAGCCGGCGATCTCCTGGGCGTTGGTGTTGAACTGCAGGCCGGTGTCCGCCTGGTAGCCGCGTGTCGGGATGGCGGTGGGAATGCGCGAGTCGATGACGTTGACCACGCCGCCGATCGCGCCGCCGCCGTACAGCAAGGTCGAGGGGCCCTTGAGGATCTCGATCTGCCGCGCGCCGAACGGATCGCTGGTGACGGCGTGATCCGGGCTGACGGTGGAGGCGTCGAGCGTGTCGACGCCATCGTTGAGCACGCGCACGCGCGGCCCGTCGAAGCCGCGGATGATCGGCCGGCTGGCGCCGGCGCCGAACTGGCTCGAGGTCACGCCGGGCACTTCCCGGACCGTCTCGCCCAGGGTCGCGGCCCGGCGCTGATCGAGGCTGGGTCCGGCGAGCACCGAATTCGGCGCGGCGACATCATCCGCGCTGCGCGACAGCGGCACGCCGACGACTTCCAGCGGCGGCAATGTCACGGGCGAGGGGGGCGTCTGAGCGATGGTGGGGGTGGCGACCAGAACCCCGGAAACCGCCAGAATCGTTTGTCGGATCAAAACCATACGCGCCCCCAAGCTGATCGCTTGTGGGAAATGATATAACATAACAATTTAAGCGTGAAGCCCATTGGGGCGGATTTTTCGGACGGGCGGTCAGAGCTTGGTGGCGAGGCGGGTGAGGAAGGTGGCGACCGTGGGGGTCAGCTCGCCATCGGCCTTGGCGGCGATCACCTTGCCGCTGGCCGAGAGCGTGGTGATGGCGATCGACCACTTCACCGTGCCACCGGCCGATTCGATGACGTAGTCGGTGGTCGACTGGCCCGCCTGGTAGGGCTCGAGCAGGCGCCAGCCGGTCCAGTGGAAGCGCGCGAAGCGGATGGCGGCGCGGTCGGCGGGATCGACGACGTTGCCGTCGGGATCGAACAGCGTGACGGACAGCGTCGCGGCGTCGGCCTTCTCGCCGTACTTCGCGACCAGGGCCTGGGCGATGCGCGCGACCATCGGGAACTCCTGTTGGGTCGCACAGCTTACCTTCCCCCGCCGGCCGGGGGAGGTCGTTGTTATGGATGCAGGTGACAGGCGACGGCGCGGCCGCCGGGGCGGCCCTTGAGCGGAGGCTCCTGAATCTTGCAGACATCCATCGCGTGCGGGCAGCGGGGATGGAAGCGGCAGCCCGGCGGCGGGCGCAAGGCGCTGGGCACCTCGCCCGAAATGATCTGCTGCGGGCGCGTGGCCTCGAGCTCGGGATCGGGAATCGGGATCGCCGCCAGCAGCGCCTGCGTGTAGGGATGCAGCGGATCGCGGTAGAGCTCGTCGCGCGTGGCGATCTCGACGATCTTGCCGAGATACATCACGGCGATGCGATCGCTGATGTGGCGCACCACGGCGAGGTCGTGGGCGATGAAGATGTAGGTCAGCCCCAGCCGCTGCTGCAGCTCCATGAACAGGTTCACCACCTGCGCCTGGATCGACACGTCGAG
>CAYNOF010000888.1:0-2339 GCA_964398335.1 uncultured Rhizobiaceae bacterium | reverse complement strand
GATGACGATGCTCCCCGCCCCCCAGCTCGGCCCGCACGGCATCAACGTCACCGCGATCTGCCCCGGCGTGACGCGCACCCAACTCGGCGTGCGCAACGCGGCCGGCCGCGCCGCCGCGCGCGGCCTGACCGTCGCCGACATTGCCAATAACCAAAGCCGCGGCTTGGCTATCGAAGCCGATTGCGGCGACGTCGCCAGCATCGACGCGATGGTGGCGCGCACGGTGAAGGAGTTGGGCCGCATCGACGTCATCGTCAACAACGCCGGCGTCACGCGCTCAGCCTACATCATGGACCTCACCGAGGCCGACTGGGACCGTATCCATCGCGTCAACGCCAAGGGCGTGTTCTTCTGCCTGCAGGCGGCGGCGCGCGAGATGATCAAGCGTGGCAAGGGCGGACGCATCATCAACATCGCCTCGATCGCCGGCCGCGGCTTCACCGGCACGTCGAACGCGATCTACGCCGCCAGCAAGGGCGCGGTGATCTCGCTGACCAAGACCGCGGCGCAGCAGCTGGCGCGCCATGACATCAACGTCAACTCGATCTGCCCTGGCGTGACGCTGACCGAGCTGGTCAACCGCATCGTCAAGGAACGCGCCGAGCAGCGCGGCCAGGACTTCGAGAAGCTGCTGGCCGAGTTCCAGAAGCCGATTCCGCTGGGCCGCGCCAACACGCCCGAGGACATCGCCGCGATGGCGGTGTTCCTGGCGTCACCCGGCGCCAGGAACATCACCGGCCAGTGCTACAACGTCGATGGCGGCCTCGTGACGAGCTGATCAGGCGAACAGCGCGTTGGTGGCGTTGACGTTGCGCAGCAGGAAGAACGGGCTGCGCAACGAGGCACCGGTTGCGGCGGCATCGACCGACAGTTTCTTGGCCAGGGCGGGATCGGGCAGCCAGGTGTCGTAGTGCGTCGGTGTCAGGTACAGGCGGCTGTTGTGGATGTCGCCCACCAGCCGCGGAAAGCCCGGCCACTTGAACTTGTTGCCCTTCACGAAGTACTCGCGATAGACGACGTTTGCGTCGGGCGCGACCGGCAGGTTGCTGTCGCGATCGTCGTGATTGGTCGGCTGGCGATAGCCGTTGATGGCGTCCGTCTCGTCGTCGGCGTCGATCGAGCTGACGATGGTGTCGAGGTTCGGGCCGGCGAGGCCCGAGGCGCGCAGCTGGGCGTAGTCGATGGTGTAGATGACCAGGCGGGCGCCGCCGCGTCCGCTCAGCGCGCCCGGCGCGGCGATCTTGCTCAGCGCATTGGCGTTCGCGGTGTTGCCCTCATGGTTGAACGGCATGGCTCTCTCCCCGATCGCGCGATGATGCGCACACAGCATGCATCATCGATCGCGCGGCCTGGGGAATGCGCGTGCAAAGATCGTGAAACGCCTGCTACGGCAGGCTCACGCCTTGACGTTCTCCGAGAGGTAGTCGATCGCTGCCTGCGCGCCGCCCTTGCCGTGCGGGATGGACAGTGCGTTGAGCGCCATCTCGACCACGCTGAGCGTGCCCAGCATCATCGGCGCGTTGACGTGGCCCATGTGGGCGATGCGGATCGCCTTGCCCGACAGGTCGCCGATGCCGTGGCCGAGGATCACGCCGCACTGCTTGTTGCAGTAGGCGCGCAGCGCTTCGGGGTCGTAGCCGTTGTGGAACAGCACCGCGGTGACGGTGTCGCAGCGCTCACTGGGCTCGATGATGTTGAAGCCGACTGCCTGTCCCTCGGCCCAGGTGCCGACGGCGCGGCGCACCGCCTCGGCCAGCAGCCGGTGGCGGCGAAAGACGTTCTCGAGACCTTCCTCGAACAAGAGGTCGAGCGCCTGGCGCAGGCCGAACAGCAGATGCTCGGGCGGCGTGCCGGCGTATTTCTGGTAGTGCGCGTCGCCCTCACGCTCGGTCCAGTCCCAGTAGGGCGTGCGCAGCCCGGCCGTCTTGTGCGCCTCGCGCGCGCGCTCGTTGGCGACGACGAATCCCAGGCCGGGCGGCGTCATCATGCCCTTCTGCGAGCCCGACATCGCGACGTCGACGCCCCACTTGTCCATCTCGAAAGGCATGCAGCCCAGCGACGCCACGGCGTCGACCATCAGCAGCGCGTCGTGGCCGGCGGCGCGCACGGCCTGGCCGATCGCCGCGATGTCGTTGACCACGCCCGAGGCGGTATCGACCTGCGCCACCAGGATGGCCTTGATGGTGTTGCCCTTGTCCGCTTTCAGGCGAGCCTCGACCTCGGCCGGCCGCACGGCGCGCCGCATATCGCCCTTGAGGATCTCGACTTCGACGCCCATGCGGCGTGCGCTCTCGCCCCAGCCGATGGCGAAGCGGCCCGATTCGAGCACGAGGATCTTG
>CAYNOF010000887.1:0-3737 GCA_964398335.1 uncultured Rhizobiaceae bacterium | reverse complement strand
ACCAGGCGCCGGCCATCGAGATCGGCGAGCGGCCCGCCGACGCCTGCACCACAGAAGCTCGGACGCGGCGATCGAACTCGGTCAGGGTCGAGGGAAATCGCGCATCGACACGATCACGATCGATACTCCGTCGGCCTGAGGTCGCCCCTTCCGCCTCGACGGGCAGGTCGGACGATGATGCCCGCGGGTTTGCAGGATCGGGCGGCTGAATCATCATGAGTTCCTCCGCACAGGCTGCGCAGTATCACCTCGGGCCTGACGCCCCACCGGCGCCGCCCCGACTTCGCACTGAATTCCGCATACGCCGATTCAGCTCCACACCGCATTGACCTGCCTCAAGCAGACCTAGCAATCCGAACGCGGCGAATCGCGGAAGCCGTGTTCGTGCAAGGCAAGCGGCTCGAAGCGGACGACCGTGAATGGCTGAAACGCGCCATGACAGTCGCGCAGGGAAACGATCGCGTCGGGCTCAAAAACGATCCGTTCCAGCCCGTAAACGTCCTCGTCGTCGCCGCATCCGCCGGTGCCGTAGTCGAAGGCCCACATGCCGGGCCGCCTGGCCCTGCCCGGGCGATGGACCAACCGGCCGCTTCGGCGCGCTTCACCCGGCGCAAAGTGCTCGACGGTACAAAGGCCCTCTTTGTCCTTCAGTTCTTCCGCATCGAGCATGCCGTTGCGATCGAGCGGCGCGATGATCTCGTATCCGCACTTGTCACAGCCCTTCGGGCATTGCGGTGTCGGCGCCAGCCGCAGGGAAATGCGATGAAACATGGCCGATCCTCAATGCGTCATGAGCAATGGAATGCGACAAAGCCGAAACATGTCCGTGGTGGTGCCACCCAGCACGAATTGCTGCAGGCGGGAGTGAGTGTAGGCGCCCATCACGATCAGCCCGGCGCGCTCGCGCCCCGCGACCTCGAGGAGCGCGACGGCGACATCGCGCGACGCATCGGCGACGACGGTCGGCCGCTTGCAGCCGTGCCACGCCAGATGATCCGACAGCCGGTCGGCCGAATCGCGGATTGCCGCGTCGCCGCCGCCGATGAAGAGGACGACACGCTCTGCGCGCACCAGCAGAGGCCACGCCGCGGCGACTGCTCTGGCGGCCTCGCGACTGTCGTTCCAGCCGATCACGACGGTCGACTGCAGCGGATAGGCCATCTCCTCGGGGACGATCACCACGGGGCGGCCGCTGCCGAACAGCGCGCCTTCCAGAGCCTCGTCGGCTGTTGCCGAGTAACTGCGCGGCGGCCGCGCCAGGACAATCAGGTCCGATACGCGGCCCAAGCGGCCGATCTCGGCGCCGACCGGGGCGAGCTTTTCGTGCCAGTCCGCGCTCGATCCGCCGTCCGGCTGCGGCGACGAGCGCAGTTCCAGCCCGTTTGCCTGACGCCACGTCGCGAATCTGTTCCGCGCCTCGGCGGCACGCTGACGATCATGCTCGTCCAGCATCTCCAGCGAAGCCAGCGGCATGTAGTCTGCGCTGGCGATCAGGTCGCTGGGCGCCATCCGCACATGCACGCCAACGACATGCGACGGTCCCAATTCGAGCAACGATTTGGCAACCGCCAGCGCGGCCGCGTCGGCCGCGTCGTGCAGAATGGGAACAAGAATGACCCTGTAGGACATGGCAGGTGCCTTCCACCTCGCGCTGATGCGCCCGCACCATTCCACCCGAGCCGTTGTCCGGCATTGATCTGGCTCAGTCCTCCAGCGCAGGGCGCGGTTTGATCTATCTCATGCCGATGATCGAAGGCCGCAGCCACACTATGGCATGGGTGCACGGGAGCCGGATATGGACAAAAGGCGCAATGTCGGCTTGTGGCTGGCGATGGCCATGCTCTTGGCGATGCTTTTCATCCGCGACTATTGGCAGCGCGCGCAGCAGGTCGACCATATCGCCTTCAGCGAGTTCCGTACCCTGCTCGAAGCCGGCCGGGTCGCCGATGTCGTCGTCGGCGAGACCTATGTGCGCGGCACGCTGCTAAACCCAGCCTCGGGCGAGAAGCCGGAGTTCACCGCCGAGAAGCTGCCGATGGACGTCGCAGCCTTTCTCGACCGCTACAAGGTGCGCTATCGCGCGGAATACCAGTCGGACTGGCTCAAGAGCATCCTGTCCTGGGTGGTGCCGACCGCCGTGTTCGTGATCATCTGGCTGTTCGTGATGCGCCGCATGCAGGGCGCCGGCGGCCTGCTGGCGATCGGCAAGAGCAAGGCCAGGGTCTATCTGGAGAAGAGCACCGGCGTCGACTTTTCGGATGTCGCCGGCGTCGACGAGGCCAAGGAGGAGCTGAAGGAGATCGTCGACTTCCTCAAGGACCCCGAATCGCACAGCCGGCTGGGCGCGCACTTGCCGCGCGGCATCCTGCTGGTCGGCCCGCCCGGCACGGGCAAGACGCTGCTGGCGCGGGCGCTGGCCGGAGAGGCCGGCGTGCCGTTCTTCTCGATCTCCGGCGCAGAGTTCGTCGAGATGTTCGTGGGCGTCGGCGCTGCCCGGGTCCGCGACCTGTTCGAGCAGGCGCGCGCCCACGCGCCCTGCATCATCTTCATCGATGAGCTCGATGCGCTGGGCCGTGCCCGCGGCACGTTCGCCCTGGGCGGCCACGACGAGAAGGAGCAGACCCTGAACCAGCTGCTCGCCGAGCTGGACGGCTTCGATTCGAAGACCGGCATCGTGTTGCTGGCAGCCACCAACCGGCCCGAGATTCTCGACCCTGCCCTCCTGCGCGCCGGCCGATTCGATCGCCAGATCCTGGTCGATCGACCGGACAAGAAGGGGCGCATCGACGTGCTGAAGGTGCATGTGCGCAAGGTGAAGCTCGCCGCCGATGTCGACCCGGCGCAGATCGCGGCACTGACGCCCGGCTTCACCGGCGCCGATCTCGCCAACCTTGTGAACGAGGCGGCACTGCTTGCGACGCGCCGCAAGGCCGTCGACGTCACGATGGAAGACTTCACGCAGGCCATCGAACGCATCGTCGCCGGGCTGGAAAAGCGCAATCGCATCCTCAATCCGCAGGAACGGCGCACCATCGCCGTCCACGAGGTCGGCCATGCCTTGGTGGCGATGGCCCTTCCGGGCACCGATCCGGTGCAGAAGATATCGATCATTCCCCGCGGCATCGGCGCTTTGGGCTACACCATCCAGCGTCCCATCGAGGACCGCTTCGTGATGAGCCAGAGCGAGCTCGAGACCAAGCTTGCCGTGCTGCTGGGCGGCCGCGCCGCCGAGATGCTGCGCTTCGCCTCGGTTTCGACCGGGGCAGCCGACGACCTGCGCAAGGCCACCGACATCGCACGCAGCATGGTGACGCGCTTCGGCATGGTCCCGGAGTTGGGCGTGGTGGCCTACGAGGGCGAGGTCGCGCCGCTGCTGACACCGGTGCCGACCATGCCCGCGCCGCGCTGGTACAGCGAGGCCACGGCGGCGCGCATCGACGCGGCCGTCCAGCACATCGTGGACGCCGCGCTGGATCATGCCCGCACCATCCTGGGTGCGCACGCCTCCCTGCTCGATACGACGGTTGAGACATTGCTGGAACGCGAGACCCTCGGGCCTGCCGATCTGGAGCAGCTGACGAAGCACTTCGTCGTCGCGAAGGCGGCCTGAAGGCACGGTACCTGGGGACACCGGTCGGGAGACAACATGGCCTACAAGACGATCCTCGTTCATTGCGATGAGCAGCCGCGTGCCGCAGCGCGCATCAAGCTCGCGATCGACCTCGCGCGGCGTCACG
>CAYNOF010000886.1:0-1716 GCA_964398335.1 uncultured Rhizobiaceae bacterium | reverse complement strand
TAGATCGCTTTCTGCTTGTGCGTGGGATCGTCGGCCCTGGTGAGGATGCCGTGCTCGACCAGGTTCTTCAGCCGGTCGGCGAGGATGTTCGAGGCGATGCCTTCCATCGAATCGCGCAATAGGTCGCGGAAGTGCCGCCGGCTGCCGAAGATCATGTCGCGCAGCACGATCAGGCTCCAGCGATCGCCGAGGATCTCCAGCGTGAGGTTGATCGGGCAGCCCGAGCGCAATGCCGTCGACATGCTCACAGGCTAGCGCCTGTGATATCGAAAGACAACTGCTTGTAAAATACAATCAGTATGGCTATGGTCCCCGTCATCGCGTCCAAGGCGATAGGAGAGGGCCATGAGCAAGGTATTCGTCGATCTCGGCGTGTCGCTGGACGGCCAGGTCGCCGGCGCCAACCGCCGGCCGGGCAATCCGCTGGGCGATGGCGGTCTGGCGATCCACCAATGGATGTTCGAGACCCGCGCCTTCTGGGAGAAGCTGGGCGGGAGTGACGGCAAACCTTCGCCGGACGATGCGCGCATCAACGCGATGTTCGGCCGAGCCGGCGCCTACATCATGGGCCGCCGCATGTTCGACGAGGGCGAGGTCGGCTGGCCGGAGGAGGCACCGTTCCGCGCGCCGGTCTTCGTGCTCACCCACGCGCCGCGCGAACCCTGGGTGCGCAAGGGCGGGACGACCTTCCACTTCGTCACCGACGGCATCGACAGCGCGCTCAGCCAGGCTAGGGCCGCCGCCGGTGGCAAGGATGTGCGCATCTCCGGCGGCGCCGATGCCGTTCACCAGTACCTGCGCGTTGGAGCCGTCGACGAGCTGACCCTGCACATCGCACCGGTGCTGATCGGAGCGGGCCTGCATCTGTTCGAAGGCTTCAGGCCCGACGAGCTGAAGCTGGAGCAGGAATCGGTGGCATCCTCCCCGCTGGCGACCCACATCACCTATCGGGTGATCCGTTAGAGAGGGCTCACAGCGCCGAAGTCGACCATCGCGCGCATCTGGCGCGGCCGCTGATGGAGAAGGCGCTGGGCGTTCAGTCCCTGCGTGAGGATCGCGGCGAGGAGACGGAGTTCATCACCATCTCCTACTGGGAGCGCATCGAGGCGATGGCGCGCTTCACTGGCGGCGACCCGACGCAGATCCACCACCTCGACCGCGATCCCGAATTCCTGATCGAGCTGCCCAGGAGCGTGCAGGTGCTGCAGCTCTATGCCAGCCACGGCCGCACATCATAGGGCCGCGCTATTCGCGGTTGTGCACCTGTCCACCGAGATGGCCGCCGAGGAACACCTCGATCTGGCGCCAGTAGGCATAGGTATCGCGGTCGAGCTGCCGGGCGTAGCGATCGGTGGGCGGCGCCGGCGTCGGATCGCGTCCGGCCGCGCGCAACGCGGCCACCAGCCGCTCCGACTGCATGCGCTGCGGGCCGTCATCCGTCGGCCTCGGCGCGATCAGCAGCGGACGTTCCAGCCGTGTCACCCAGTTGATGGGTGAGGCCTCCAGCAGGATGCGCCGATTGTCCGCGCCGTCCTTCCAGCCATAGAACTGCTTCAGCCGCAGCGCGTACCATGAGCCGGCATCCGGCTGGCGGTCGAAGACATCGACCAGATCGCTGACCGGCGAGATCGCGACGGCGACCTTGAACGGCGACTGCGCGCGGCCGATCGCGACCAGCGCGCCATAGCCGCCATGGGCCTCGCCATACACCGCGAT
>CAYNOF010000885.1:0-3280 GCA_964398335.1 uncultured Rhizobiaceae bacterium | reverse complement strand
GACGTGGAGTATCTGTCGATTCTGGACTGGGAGGTCCACCAGCGCGTCGGCAAGCGCGCGCGGCGCCGCTGGCCGGCTCTTCCGTCTCTCCGCGACGGTCAGGGGCCGCGGACGGCGCCGGGGGAGACGGTGGCGACCGTTGGCGAGGCGGAGGCGGGGCCTACTGCCCCCATGGCAATGCCCGACGATAGAAACCCAGTGAAAAGCCCCGACCCGCCGCCCGCGTCCGTCGCCGACGATCCGCCGTCCCGGCTCGACGCCGCGGCCGATGCAGCGGCCGATGCGGCCTGGTGCGCCGCCGTCGAGGGCACGCTGCGGCGCAACTGGGGAGCCGATGTGCCCGCCGGCGTGGCGCTTCATGTCGCGCGGTGGCGCGCCCAGGGCCGCGACCTCGCGCGCGACGTGCTGCCGGCGGTCGTCAGGGTCGCCAACCTCGCCGCCGAGCTGAACTGGCCGCTGCGCCTGGAGCTGGTGGACGGCGCCATGGGCGCGCCGCCGCCGGCGGCTGCCATGGCGCAGACCATGGCAGACCATAGAAGCCGGACGATGGCGTGATCTCCCTCTCCCCGCCGGCGCGGAGAGGGCATGGCCGGTTGTTCCGGCGCAGACCATGCGAACCCATAGAATCGGACGATGGCGTGATCCCATCGGCGCAGTAGTCGACGCCGTAAGCTTCGGCTAAGGTTCGCTGTCTTACGCCTAAGGGAGAGCTGCCATGGTCAGTGGGTCCCGTCAGTCGCGTAGAGATTTGCTTAAGCTTACCGCGTTGAGTGCCGCCGCCACCCTGGCGGGGCCGTCGATCGTTCGGGCGGCGCCCAAGGCGCTGACGATGATGCACGAGAGCTCGTTCATCCCGCCGTTCGACGCGTTCTTCAAGAACAAGCTGGCCGCGGCCTACGAGAAGGCCACCGGCATCAAGGTCAACTACGAGGTGGTGAGCGTCGGCAGCCTGCTGACCCGCGTCACCACCACGGCCGAGAACGGCAGCGGTCCCGACCTCAGCACGGTCGGCTTCAACTGGGCGTTCCTGTTCGACGAGAAGCTGGTCGACGTCAGCGACATCGCCGCCGAGATCGGCAAGGAGAGCGGCGGCTGGTACGAGAGCGCCCAGGAAGCCGTGGTGGTCGGCGGCAAGTGGAAGGCGATCCCCTACGCCAATATCGGCCAGCTGATGAACTGGCGCACCGACTGGTTCAAGGAAGCCGGCTACACCAAGTTCCCCGACACCTGGGACGAGCTGCTCGAGGCCGGCATCAAGCTCAAGAAGAACGGCCACCCGTTCGGCTTCGAGCTCGGCCACGGCTTCGGCGACAACCACGGCTGGCTCTATCCGCTCTTGTGGTCGTATGGCGGGCGCGCGGTCGCGGCCGACGGCAAGACCATCGTGATCGACTCGGATGAAACCGCGCGCGCGGTCGATTCCTGCCGGCGGCTGTACAAGGAGACCATGGTCGAGGATTGCCTGGGCTGGACCGACGTCAACAACAACAAGGCGTTCCTGTCGGAGCAGATCTCCTGCACCAACAACGCCGAGTCGATCCTGTGGGCGGCCAAGAAGGACTTCCCCGACATGGCCAAGGTGATCGACCAGTCGGAGAACCCCAAGGGTCCGAAGGGTCGCTTCCACATGCTCAACCCGCAGGCGCACGCGATCTTCAGCCACACGCCGGACAAGAAGGCGGCCAAGGATTTCCTGCGCTGGCTGATGAAGCCCGAGCAGCTCGGGCCGTGGTACGACATCGCCGTCACCTACTACCAGCCGTTCCTGCACAAGTACGACGACGCGGCGATGTGGAAGGTCGACCCGCGCAACATCCCCTACCGCGATGCCATGAGCACCGCGCATCTGCCGGGCTGGCCGGCGCCGCTCAGCCGGGCGCAGTCCGAGGTCATCGCCAAGTTCGTGGTGATCGACATGTTCGCCCAGGCCTGCGCCGGCAAGTCGACCAAGGAGGTGATCGCCGACGCCAAGGCGAAGCTGACGGCGATCTACAAGGCGTAGGCGGGACACGGCATGACGGTCCTCGTCGCGGCGCCGGTGGTGAGGAGCCGGCGCCCCGCCTTCTCGCTCGGCCGCTGGCTGGAGCGCCCCGGCGTGTTCAGCTGGCTGATGGTGGCGCCGCCGATCGTCTTCCTGGCGGCGCTGGTCGGCTATCCGTTCTTCTACGGCATCTGGCTCAGCCTGCTCGACCGGCCGGTGGCGGCGGAGGGCCGCTTCGTCGGCCTGGCCAACTACATCGCCGACTGGAACGACCCGGCGTTCTGGCAGGTGGTGGTCAACACCTTCGTCTACACCATCGCCGCGACCATCCTGAAGATGGTCGGCGGCCTCGGTCTCGCGCTGGTGATGAACCAGGATTTCCGCTTCAAGAACCTGACCCGCGCGCTCTTGCTGCTGCCGTTCATCGTGCCGACGGTGCTGTCGACCATCGCCTGGCAGTGGATCCTCGATCCCGCCTTCAGCGTGGTCAACTGGACCCTGGTGGCGCTCGGCCTGATCGATGCGCCGGGCCCGAGCTGGCTCGGCAATCCGCATCTGGCGATGGGCTCGCTGATCGTGGTCAACGTCTGGCGCGGCCTGCCGTTCTACGCCATCACCCTGCTGGCCGGCCTGCAGACCATCTCGCCGGAATTGTACGAAGCCGCGACCATCGACGGCGCCGGCACCTGGAGCAAGTTCCGCTACATCACCCTGCCGCTGATGAAGCCGGTGATCTTCATCGTCACCATGTTCTCGGTGATCTTCACCTTCGCCGACTTCCAGCTGATCTACGTGCTGACGCATGGTGGTCCCGCGAACGCGACCCAGGTCTTCGCCACCTACGCCTTCGACGTGGCGATGAACGGCGGCCAGTTCGGCCAGGGCGCCGCGATCGCGCTCACCATGGTGCCGCCGCTGGCGCTGATGATCCTGGCGATGGCGCTCTACCTCAGGCCGTCGAAGTCATGAGAGCGAAGATGGCGGGCCCCCCCGACCCCATGCTGAGGAGGCCGCGCAGTGGCCGCTTCGAAGCATGGGCAACGGACACCGCGCGGCTTGCCCACCCGTCGAGACGCGCCCCGCGGGCGCTCCTCAGGGTGAGGTTGCTGATGGGGGCGACGCCGTGACGGTCGAGAACCGCGGCTTCGGCATTCGCTTCCTGAAGCTGTGGCTGCCGCTCGGCGTCTCGCTGGTGTTCTGCCTGTTCCCGTTCTACTGGATGGCCATCACCTCGCTGAAGACCAACCAGGAGCTCTACAGCCGCAAGGTCATGCCGCTGGTCGTGCACAACCCGACGCT
>CAYNOF010000884.1:0-4555 GCA_964398335.1 uncultured Rhizobiaceae bacterium | reverse complement strand
CCGGCATCTTCGCCACCATCATTCCCGCCATCGCCATCCTCAAGGCCGGTCGCGACGGTGCGCTGTCGTCCCTCGTCACGCTGGTGACACGGCCGGACGGAGCGCCGATCGATGTCTGGTACTTCTGGCTGAGCGGCGCGCTGTCGAGCTTCCTGGACAACGCGCCGACCTACCTGGTGTTCTTCAACCTGGCTGGCGGCGACGCCGGGCATCTCATGGGCCCCCTGGCGTCGACGCTTGCGGCGATCTCCTGCGGCGCAGTGTTCATGGGCGCCAATTCGTACATCGGCAACGCACCCAATTTCATGGTCAAGGCGGTGGTCGAGGATGCCGGAATCGGCATGCCGAGCTTCTTCGGCTACATGGCGTGGTCCTGCGCCGTGCTGCTGCCGCTCTTCGTGCTGGTGACGCTACTGTTCTTCCGCTGAGTCCTGTCATTCCGAGCGTAGCGAGGACTCTCGGCCGGCCTGGATCCCTCGCTCCGCTCGGGATGACGGCGGCGCGTCTCAGCGCAGATTGTCGTAGACCGCCTTGGCGATCGGCATCAGCTCGGCGCGGTCGATCTCGCCGCTGATCGCGTAGCCCAGCGGGCCATCGAGCCAATAGAACGAGCGCACAGGACCGTCATTGCGAAACAGGAAGGCGGTCTCCCGATTGGCGGGATTGCGCGCCATGTACACGGTGATGCGCCGGCCGGCACGGTCCTCGTACATCAACTGGCTCGCCGGCCCGTCGATCGCCGCCAGCAACCGGCCACCGACCAGATTCCAGCCGATCGAGGACAGGTCGGGCACCGAGACCTTGGCGTCCATGCGGCGCGACAGCCACATCGCCAGATGATCGCGCTCGTTGGCCGCGACCTCCACGGGATGGCGCTTCTCGACGACGAAGACGCGATGCGCCAGCGCCGCCTCGCGCGGCAGCGCCGCTTCCAGCCGGGTCGGCGGCGGCTCGAACCAATGCGCGCCGAACCAGCCGCCCGCCCCGCCCAGCGCCAGCAGCACCACGGCCGCCGCGGCCTGCCACCACCAGGCCGGCCGTGCGGCGCGGCCGCGCGCCTCGGCGATCGTCTCGCTGAAGCGCGCCGGCACCGGCTCGTCGAGCACCGGATCGTAGAGGCTGCCCAGCAGCCGGTTCTGCTCGCTCCACGCCTCGACCTTGGCGCGCGCCTCGGCATCCGCCGCGAGGTGTGCCTCGACCGCGCGTCGGCGCTCCACGTCGAGCCTGTCGTCGACGTAGGCGTGCAGGTCGGCCTCCTCGATCGGGCCTGTTCCTGTCCGCTCCTGCGTACTCATACACCACTCCTCGGCGCGGCACCCCGCTCGCCGCCTGCCGCTCTCAATCGCTCGCGCGCCCGCGACAGGCGCGACATCACCGTGCCGATCGGCACGCCCAACACCTCGGCGATCTCGGCGTAGGACATGCCCTCCAGCGCCACCAGCAGCAGCACCTGGCGGTGCTCCAGCGAGAGGTGGCGCAGCGCGGCCAGCATCTCGCGCGCCGCCAGGCTCTCGATCTGCGACGCCGGACGGCCCGGCTCGAGCACGTCGTCGATCGACGCCGCGCGCGGCCGTGACGCCGCACGACGCCGGTCATTGGCATGCAGGTTGTGCATGATGGTGAACAGCCAGGCGCGCAGATTGCCCGGCCGGCGCCACAGATGGGCGCGCGACAGGGCCCGTTCCAGGCAATCCTGCACCAGATCGTCCGCCAGCTGCACGTCGCTGACCAGCGCGCGCGCATAACGGCGCAGCGCAGGCACGTGTTGCGGCAACAGATCCGGCAGGGCGTCCACGAAACCCATACAACCCGACCGGCGGCCGGTGCGTCCAGCGAATTGCCGACGCTTCGAACCAGTTACGGGATAAACACCATCCGGCCGTGGCTATTCCAGACGGATGCCGGCGTCGGCGATGACCTTCTTCCACACCTCGGTCTCGCGGGCGACGTGCGCCACGGCATCGGCCACCGCGCCGCCGAGGGTCTCCATGCCCTGCCTGGCGTAGGCGTCGCGCACCTCCGGCGCGGCCAGCGCCTTGTTCAGGATCAGGTTGAGCGCGGCGATGATCTCGGGCGGGGTCTTGGACGACACCGCGGCACAGTACCAGTTGGTCGCGGCATAGCCCGGGAAGCCCTGCTCCGCGACGGTCGGGATATCCGGATCGAACGGCGAGCGCCTGGCGCCGGTGACGGCCAGCGCGCGGATGCGGCCGTCGCGCATGAAGCCGGTGGCGGTCGGCGCGCTGGCGATCACCGAGGCGACGTGGCCGCCGACCAGGTCGTTCATCGCCGGTCCGCCGCCGCGGAACGGCACATGGTTCAGCCGCGCGCCACTGCGCACCTTCAGGAGCTCGCCGGCGAGATGACCGGCGCTGCCGATGCCCGACGTGCCGTAGTCGACGCCCTCCGCTCGCCTCCCCAACGCGAGATATTCGGCCAGGGTCCTGCACGGCAGGCCGGGGTGCACGACCAGGACATTGGAGAAATCCACCAGCAGACAGACCGGCGCGAGTTCGCGCGGATCGTAGCCGGCGTCCTTCATCGCGTAGGGATTGATCGCCAGCACGCCGACATTGGCCATCAGGATGGTGTATCCGTCGGCCGGTGCGCGCAGCCCCTCGCGCGTCGCCAGATTGCCGCCGGCGCCGGGCTTGTTGTCGACCAGAACCGACAAACCTGCGCCCTTGGTCAGCTCCTGGGCGAGGATGCGGGCCACGATGTCGACGCCGCCACCGGCCGCCGCGCCGACGATCAGCCTGAGCTGCCTCGACGGGAACGACTGCGCCCGGCTCACGCCCGGCAGGAGGCCGGCGACGGCGGCCGATCCGATCAACGCGCGCCGCTGGATGGCACGGTGCCGGATCACACCCGCACGTGCCTTCCGACAAACTCCACCATCCGCCCGAACATGTCGCCGGTCTTCGACAGATCCGGGGAGCCGGCCGCGCGATCCATGTCGATGTACTCGAGCGCGATGGTGCCGCCAGCCTTGCGGTAGTCGGCGCAGAAGCGCTGCGGCTCGTTGCCGTCGAACGCCGACTCCACGTCCTTGTAGTCGTGCATCGTATCGCCGCGGCCCTGGTACCAGACCGCGGGCGGCGTCAGCACCTTTTCGCCGCGCTCCAGCGCGAGCAAGGGGTTGCCCTCCGCCATCGTGGCCTCCGAGCGCCAGTAGGAGTCCTGGCGCGCGATGATCGATTTCGGCCATTCCGGCGGATTGTCGGCCGCCTGGGCGCGCTTGGCGTGGCGGTAGCGGCTGAGCGGATTGATCACCGGCCACGACATGATCACGCAGCATACGCCGGCATCGTGCGCCGGCGATCCTGCAGGCAGCGCGATCGCGGCGTAGCGCGGATCGTGCGGGCGCATGGCGACGAGCATCGCGAGGTGGCCGCCGCTCGACTGGCCCGACAGGCCGACGAGGTCGGGCCGGGTCTTCAGCGCGCCGGCATTGAGCTTGGCCCAGCGCACCGCATAGTTGATGTCCTGCACCGAGGCGGGATAGGGATCCTCGTTGCCCGAGCGGAAATCGAGCGCGATCGACACGATGCCGTGGGCGGCCATGAACTGGTGGCGCAGCTTCTCGGTGGTGCGGTCGCTCATGCACCACGCGCCGCCGTGGCATTCGACCATCGCCGGAAACGGTCCGGCGCCCCGAGGCTTGAACACGCGCGCCAGCAGCGGCTTGTCGCCGTGGCGCAGATACTCGACGTCCTCGACGTCGAACTCGGTGGTCTTGGCTTCGAGGACTGCAGTCGCCATGGCGCGTTCCTCCGATTTGGGCATTCCGGGACACGCGCCAAGGTGCTCGGTCCCTTGGCGCGTACCCTAGAAGCAAATCAGACGACGCGGAAGTTCTTGAACTGCCAGGGGTCGTCGCGGTCGAGATCCTCCGGGAAGAGCTTCTCGCGCTCGAAGAGCGGGGTCCAGTCGCTGTACTTGCCGACCACCGGCCCGAGATACGGCATGCAGATCTCGAGGTGGCGGTCGAAGTCCATGTCGTCGGCCTCGACGATGCCGCGCTCGGGATTCTCGATCGCCCAGATGATACCCGACAGCACCGGCGCGCAGACCTGCAGCGAGGTCGCGTTGTTGTAGGGCGCGAGCTGGCGCGCCTCGCCAATCGCGAGCTGCGAGCCGTACCAGTAGGCGCCTTTCTTGTGGCCCATCAGCAGCACGCCCAGCTCATCCATGCCCGACGTGATCTCGTCCATCATCAGCCGCTTGCTCGGCTGCATGTCCCAGTTCTTGCCGGCGATCTCGTGCAGCGAGAGAACGGCGTCGTCGCAGGGATGATAGGCGTAATGCACGGTCGGCCGGTAGGCGACCTGGCCGCCATCCTTCACCGTGTAATAGTCGGCCATCGAGATCGACTCGTTGTGGGTGACGAGGAAGCCGTGCATCGGGCCTTCCAGCGGCGTCCACGAGCGCACCCGGGTGCCGGCGCCCGGCCGCATCAGGTAGATTGCGGCATCGCAGCCGAAATCGAGGCGCCTGCCGTCGGCCGGCATGGTCTTCTCGTGGCTGCCCCAGCCGAGTGCGGCCGGCTGGCAGC
>CAYNOF010000883.1:0-8967 GCA_964398335.1 uncultured Rhizobiaceae bacterium | reverse complement strand
GCCGTCGCTGGAGAACGCCTCGAGGCTCTCCAGATGGGTGAACGGAATCGACCACAGCCGGTCGAGCGCCAGCAGCGGTCGCGGCGCCGGAAAGGTGCGCACGCGCTGCAGGCCGACCGGCGCGCCGATCTTCATCAGGCGCCGCCGCTCGGGGCCGAAGACGTTGAGGTCGCCCATCACCAGGGTGAGCTCCTCCGGCTCGTGCGCCAGCGCGTCGCGCAACAGCTCGATCTGCCGGCCGCGCTCCGCCGGGCGCAGGCCGAGATGGGCGGCGATCACGCGCAGGCGATGGCCGCGCACCTCGACCACCGCATCGATCGCGCAGCGCTCCTCGAAGGGCGGGATGGCGAGGTTGATGATGCGTTTCGTCAGGATGGAGCCGCGCACGTAGAGGCCGTTGCCGAAGCCGAAGCGCCGCGCGCGAAAGGTCTGGCCGAACACCGGTTCCATGTTGAGCCGCCGGTGGAACATCTCGAACTGGTCGAGGTCGGGTGAATAGGCGCGCACCTCCTGCAGCGCCAGGATGTCGGGGTTGATCGCGTCGATGACGCGCAGCACGCGATCGGGATCGCTGCGCCGGTCCATGCCGATGCAGGAGTGGATATTGTAGGTGGCGGCGCGGATCAGTGCCGGCTCGGCCGGCCGATCGGCGACGACCGTGCGGATCTCGGCCTCGCCGGCTAGAGGACTGGTGCCAGCAAACGACATGCCTGCACCGCGACGCGGAAGGGGAAAGGACGGGCGTGCACGACATCCGCCGACACGACCCGCGCGCCCGCGAAATCGCGCTCGAGCATCGTCGCCACCTCCTGTGCGAACCCCTCGTCGAGAAAAGCCAGGGTGATCTCGAAATTGATGCGGAAGGAACGGTTGTCGAAGTTCGCGGTTCCGACCGTACACAATCCGTCGTCGATCAGGGCGACTTTTTGATGCAGCACGCCGCGTTCGTAGAGATAGACGCTCACGCCGCCGCGAATCAGGTCGGGAACGAACGACAGGCTGGCGAGCCACGTCGTGTAGTGGTCGGGCCGGCCGGGCAGCAGCACGCGTACGTCGGCGCCGCGCTGCGCCGCCAGGACCAGCGCCGAGAGCGTCGCCGCGTCGGGCACGAAATACGGATTGGCGATCCACACCCGCTTGCGGGCCAGCGCGATCATCTGGATGAACATCAGGCCGCAGGTCTCGAGCTCGTCGGCGGGACCGGTGGGGATCGCCAGCACGGTGCGGTCCTCGTCCGCCACCGGCACGCTGTCCCAGACCAGCGCCGGCACCTCGCCGGTCGCCCAGTACCAGTCCTCGACGAAGCTCATCTGGCAGCACAGCACGCTGGGCCCGCGCACATGGACGTGGGTGTCGCGCCATGGCGAGAGCACCGGATCGCGATGCACGTACTCGTCGCCGATGTTCATGCCGCCGACCCACGCCGATTCGCCGTCGACGACGACGATCTTGCGGTGGTTGCGGTAGTTGATGCGCGAGTGGCGGATGAACCAGCTCTTGCGGCCGTTGAACGAGGACACCGAGACGCCGGCCTGGATCAGGCTGTCGACGTAGCGGCTCGACAGGTTCTCGCTGCCGACATCGTCGTACAGCAGATAGACCTTCACGCCCGCGGCGACGCGGTCGGCCAGCACGCGGCGGAAGGCGGCGCCCAGCCGGTCGTCGCGCACGACGTAGAACTGCACCAGCACGTACCTGGTCGCCTGCCGCACGCCCTGCAGCATGTCGCTGAACGCCTCGGGCCCGTCGACCAGCAGCTTCACGCCGTTGCCCGAGGTGAAGGGAAAGCCGGCGAGGCGCTCCAGCGCCGTCAGCGGCTCCGGATCGTCGACGCCGAGCGTCGCGCGCGCCTGCTCGATCGCGTCGCTGCCGTGCTGCAGCAAGGCGCCGAGCTCGGCCTCGCGCACGCGCCGCGCGGTCACGTAGCCGTGGAACTTGCCGTGGCTGAACAGCGCATAGGCCGGCAGCGCCAGATAGGGCACCAGGATCAGCGACAGGATCCAGGCCACGGTGCCCTGCGGCGCGCGGCCCAGCATCAGCGCACGCAGCGCGCAGGCGATCCCGGCGACATGGAACGCGATGGCGATGGCCAGAAGCAAGGAGATCCTCTCGCGGCGACGAGCGGGGATAAGGCGCTCAGCCCTCGGAAGGTTGCGCGCCTTTTTCGGGGACCAGCACCTTGACCTCGGCCGTCGCCGAGCGGTTGTTGCCGATGTTCACCGCCAGCCACGGCGCCAGCTCGCGCATCGTCTCGGCGAACTTCCACGGCGGGTTGATCACGATCATGCCCGAGCCCACCAGCATGCGCGGCTGGGGGTTCATGCGCATCATCTGGACATGCACGGCGATGGTCTCCGGCGGGTCGAGCGCGATCACCGCCTCGTGCAGCGCCTGGACGAACTTCATGTCCTTGATCGGATACCACAGCGCGTAGACACCGGTGGCGAAGCGGCGCAGCCCATGGCCGATCGCCGCCACCGCGTTCTCCGTCTCGTCGCGCGATTCGTAGGGCGGGTCGATCATGATCAGCGCGCGCCGCTCGGGCGGCGGCAGCAGGGATTTCAGCAGGCCGTAGCCGTCCTCGTCGCGCACCTCGATGGCCTTGTCGCCGGCGAACTCGCGCTTGAGGAAGATCGCCTCGCGCGGGTTGAGCTCGGCCACCACCAGCCGGTCGCCGGGCCGCAGCAGGGCTCGCGCGATGCGCGGCGAACCCGGGTAATGGCGCACGCCCTCGGCCGGCTTGATGCCGAAGCTGCCGAACTTCTTGTCATAGGCGCGCACCACGCGGATGTAGTCGGCCAGCGCCGGCGGCGGCTGGCGGATCGGCAACAGGCGGCCGATGCCGGCCTTCCACTCCATCGTCACGGCGCCCTGGTTGTTGAGATCGTAGCCGCCGCGACCGCCATGGGTGTCGATGATCAGGTACGGCTTGTCCTTGGCCGACAGCGCCGCGATCAGGTTGGCCAGCGTGGCGTGCTTGAGCACGTCGGAGAAACCGCCGGCATGAAATCCGTGCTGGTAGTTCATAGACGCGGCTATACCACGACGGCGCGGATCATGCTTGGATCGCGCACTTTCGCCTTCGACCTCACCCTGGGGAGCGCCCGAAAGGGCGCATCTCGAAGGGTGGGCAACACATCGTGTCCGTTGCCCATGCTTCGAGACGGCCGCCACGCGGCCTCCTCGGCATGAGGCTGGAGAGTCATTGTCCGGGGGATCAACCGATGTCCGAGCCCATCGTCCTGAAGTCGTCGCCGCAGACCATCCACTGGGGCTATTTCGACAGCAAGCTCGAGCCCAAGGTGCGGGTGAAGTCGGGCGAGATGGTCACCATCGAATGCGTGTCGGGCTCGAAGGAGATCCTGCCCGATCCGCCGTTCTCGATCCTGCCCGAGCACCGCGAGATCCACGAGAAGTGCGCGCCGCATATCGGCCGCCACATCCTCACCGGCCCGGTCTATGTCGAGGGCGCCGAGCCGGGCGACGCGCTGCAGGTCGACATCGTCGACATCCAGTTCCGCGTCGACTGGGGCTGGAACGTGCAGCGCCCGCTGATGGGCACCCTGCCCGAGGATTTCCCGACCTATCGCCTCACCCACATCCCGATCGAGCGCAACCGCAACATCTGCCGCATGCCCTGGGGCACCGAGCTCGAGCTCAAGCCGTTCTTCGGCATCATGGGGGTCGCCCCGCCGCCGGCCTGGGGCCAGTGCAGCTCGATCGAGCCGCGCGCCTTCGGCGGCAACATCGACAACAAGGAGCTGGGCGTCGGCACCACCATCTACCTGCCGGTCTTCGCCCCCGGCGCGCTGTTCTCGACCGGCGACGGGCACGGCGTGCAGGGCGACGGCGAGGTCAACCTGACGGCGCTGGAGACCTGCCTCACCGGCACCTTCCGCTTCACCGTGCGCAAGGACATGAAGCTGAACAATCCCCGGGGCGAGACGCCGACCCACTGGATCACCCACGGCTTCGACCCCGACCTCGACGACGCCGCCAAGGAAGCCCTGCGCGACATGATCCGGCTGATCCGCGGCAAGACCGGCATCTCGGCCGAGGACGCCTACATGCTGTGCAGCCTGGCCGCCGACCTGCATGTCACCCAGACCGTCGATGGCAATAAGGGTGTTCACTGCATGATCAAGAAGGAGCTGATCGGCGGCTGAGGATTCCCAATTAAACAGTCAAAAATAGTTCAATAGTTTAATTCCACATCACCGTTAGACATGATCGTTTGAGTGAGCGGCGGGAGCGCGGTCATGTTCAGTCATGCCCGACACCGTCCTCACCCCGTTCGACGACGATCTTCGGCTGCTCAACGAGGTCTCGCGCGCCGCCTCGGCGCCGGACTTCCTGCGGCTGGCGATCCGCGGCGCCTATCGGGACCGCATCGCCCTGGTGTCGTCCTTCGGCACCGAGGCCGCCGTGCTGCTGCACATGGTCGCCGGCATCGACCGCAACACGCCGGTGCTCTTCCTCGACACCCTGAAGCTCTTCCCCGAGACCCTGCGCTATCGCGACGCCCTGGTCGACCGGCTGGGCCTGCGCAACGTGCGCACCATCACCCCCGACGCCGCGGCGATCGCCGCCGAGGATGCCGACGGCCTGCTCTGGCGGCGCGATCCGGACCGCTGCTGCGCGCTGCGCAAGGTGGCGCCGCTGGAACATGCGCTCGACGGCTTCGAGGCCTGGATCAACGGCCGCAAGCGCAGCCACGGCGAGGGGCGCAGCCACCTGCCGCTGGTCGAGGTCGCCGATGGACGGTTGAAGCTCAACCCGCTGGCGCTGTGGAGTGCCGACGACGTCGAGACCTATTTCATCGCCAACGACCTGCCGCGCCATCCGCTGGAGGCCGACGGCTTCACCTCGATCGGCTGCATGCCCTGCTCGGCACCGCCGCAGGCGGGTGAAGGCCGCCGCGCCGGACGCTGGCGCGGGCTGGGCAAGACCGAGTGCGGCATCCACAGCCTCGCCTCGATGCCGGTGCGCGGAGAGGCGTGATGGACGACCTCGACTGGCTCGAGTCGGAGAGCATCTACATCCTGCGCGAGGCCAAGAGCCGCATCGAGCGGCTCGCCATGCTGTGGTCGCTGGGCAAGGACTCCAACGTGATGATCTGGCTGGCGCGCAAGGCCTTCCTCGGCCGCGTGCCCTTCCCGGTCATGCATCTCGACACCGGCCTGGAGTTCCCCGAGACCTACGAATTCCGTGAGCGCTACGCCAGGGAGTGGGGCCTCGAGCTGATCGCCGATGCCTGCCCGCCGCTCGAGCACACCGATCCGTCGCTGCCGCCCAACACGCGCATCGCCGCGCGCAAGACGCTGGGCCTGTCGGAGGCGATCGCACGCTACGGCTTCAACGGGGTCATCGCCGGCATCCGCCGCGACGAGCAGGCGACGCGCGCCAAGGAGCGCGTCTTCAGCCCGCGCCGCGCCGACGGCGCCTGGGATTTCCGCGACCAGCCGCCGGAGTTCTGGAACCTCTACAACGCCGAGTTCCCGCCCGGCACGCATGTGCGCGTGCATCCCCTGCTGCACTGGACCGAGCTCGACATCTGGCGCTACATCCGCCGCGAGGGCATCCCGGTCGTGCCGCTCTACTTCGCGCGCGCGGGCAAGCGCTACCGCTCGCTGGGCGAGATCGGCATCACCTTCCCGATCGACAGCCAGGCCGCCGACATCGACGCCATCGTGCTCGAGCTCGAGAAGACGCGCGAGCCGGAACGGGCCGGCCGCGCCATGGACCATGATTCGGAGGACGCCTTCGAGCGTCTGCGCGTAGCCGGGTACATGTGATGAGCGTCGTCGACCGCGCCTTCCCCATCGTCATCGTCGGCCATGTCGACCATGGCAAGTCGACCCTGGTCGGCCGCCTGCTGCACGACACCGACTCGCTGCCCGAGAGCAAGATCGCGCAGCTGCGCGCCGTGTCGGAGAAGCGCGGCCTGGAATTCGAGTGGTCCTTCCTGCTCGACGCGCTGCAGGTCGAGCGCGACCAGGGCATCACGGTCGACATCACCCAGATCTGGTTCCGCACCGCGCGGCGGCGCTACGTCATCATCGACGCGCCGGGCCACAAGGAGTTCCTCAAGAACATGGTGACCGGCGCCTCGCGCGCGCACGGCGCCGTGCTAGTGGTCGACGGCAAGATCGGCGTGTCGGAACAGACGCGCCGGCATGCCTACCTGCTGCACCTGCTGGGCGTCGGGCAGGTCGTGGTCGCGGTCAACAAGATGGACCTCGTCGGCCACGATCCGGCGCGCTTCGCCGAGGTCGAACGCGAGATCTCGGCGTATCTCGGCGAGATCGGCATCCGCCCGACGGCGATCGTGCCGGTCTCGGCGCGCCACGGCGACAACATCGCCCGTCCGAGCGCAGCGATGGACTGGTATCGCGGGCCGACGATCACGCTGGCGCTCGACGGCTTTGCGCGCCGCACCGCGCGCGACGACGCACCGCTGCGCCTGCCGGTGCAGGACGTCTATCGTCTCGGAGACCGGCGCGCGATCGTCGGCCGCATCGAGAGCGGCCAGGTCAGCATCGGCGATACGCTCAGGCTGAGCCCGACCGGTCGCCGCGCCAAGGTCGCCGCCATCGAGGACTGGGCGCGTTCGCAGCCTCGGCGCAGCGCATCGGCAGGCGAGAGCGTGGCGCTGACCCTCGACGAGGAAGTCTTCGCCGTGCGCGGCCACCTGCTGACCGCGCCCGACGCGCCGCCGACCGAGAGCCGCGCGGTGGCCGTGCGCGTCTTCTGGCTCGACGAGGAGCCGCTGCGCCCCGGCCGCCGGCTGCGCGCGCGCTACGGCACGTCGGATGTCGACGTCGTCGTCGCGGCGATCGAGAAGGTGATCGACGTCGAGACGCTGGCGGCCGGCCCCGGCAAGCACGTCGAGCGCAACGGCGTGGCCGAGATCGTGCTGCGCTCGACCCAGCCGCTGCATCTCGACCGCTTCGCCGACGATCCGCGCGGCGGCCGCGGCGTGCTGAGCAGCGACTACAAGGTGGTCGGCGGCTTCATCGTCGAGCGGCCGCTGACGGCGGCGCGCGGCAGCACCGTGGCGGTGCGGCCCAGCGTCTCGCGCGCCGAACGCGAGCGGCGCAATCGCCACCACGGCGCGGTGTTCTGGCTCACCGGCCTGTCGGGTGCGGGCAAGTCGACCATCGCCAACCTGGCGCTGCGCCGCCTGTTCGACGACGGACGCCAGGTGTTGCTGCTCGACGGCGACAACCTGCGCGACGGGCTGGCGGCCGATCTCGGCTTCGCGCGCGAGGACCGCGCCGAGAACCTGCGGCGCACCGCGCAGGTCGCGCGCCTGCTGGCGGAGAGCGGCACCATCGTGCTGGCGGCGCTGATCTCGCCCTACGCGCGCGATCGGGCCGAAGCGCGCCGCATCGTCGGCGAAGGCTTCCACGAGGTGCACGTGCATGCCCGGATCGAGACCTGCCGCGCGCGCGATCCCAAGGGCCTCTACAGCCTCGCCGCCAGTGGACAGATCGGCTCCTTCACCGGCGTCACCGCGCCCTACGAGGTGCCGCTGCAGGCCGACCTCGTGCTCGACACCACCGACGAGCCGGCGAAGCGCTCGGCCGAGGCGCTGATCGCCTTCATCGAAGAGAAATGCGGGACAAATGCCGCCGACCGGCATGGCGGCTGGGGCGCCGTCCTGAGCTGAGTTCTGCCGTTTCGCCAAGGGCTTGACGCCATTCTCCACAACGACGCCGCGCGGGGCTTGGCGATCCGCGCCGCCGACACGATATCCACGTCAGGAGGTGTGTCATGCTTCACCGCAGGTCCATCCTCGCCGCGACCGGCGCCGCGCTCGCCTTCCCGCCCGCAACCCGGGCACAGCAGGCCCAGCAGCTTCTCAACGTCTCGTACGATCCGACACGCGAGCTCTATGCCGACATCAACGCCGCCTTCGCCAAGGCCTGGCAGGCCAAGACCGGCCAGGCCGTCAGCATCAAGCAGTCGCATGGCGGCTCCGGCAAGCAGGCGCGCTCGGTGATCGACGGGCTCGAGGCCGATGTCGTCACGCTGGCACTTGCCTACGACATCGACGTGATCGCCGAGAAGGGACTGATCGCCACGGACTGGCAGAAGCGCCTGCCCGACAACAGCACGCCCTACACCTCGACCATCGTGTTCCTGGTGCGCAAGGGCAACCCGAAGAACATCAAGGACTGGAGCGACCTGACCCGCAAGGACGTCAAGGTCATCACGCCCAATCCCAAGACCTCCGGCGGCGCGCGCTGGAACTATCTCGCCGCCTGGGGCTATGCGCGTCGCGGCGAGGGTGCGGGCGACCGGCGCGCCGAGCAGTTCGTGAAGGAGATCTACGCCAACGTGCCGGTGCTCGACACCGGTGCGCGCGGCTCGACGATCACCTTCGTGCAGCGCGGCCAGGGCGACGTGCTGCTGGCGTGGGAAAACGAGGCGCACCTGGCGATCAACGAGCTGGGCAAGGACAAGCTCGACATCGTCGTGCCCGGCATCAGCATCCTGGCCGAACCGCCGGTCGCCGTCGTCGACAAGGTTGTCGACAAGCGCGGCACGCGCGCGCTGGCGACGACCTATCTCGAGTTCCTCTACACGGTCGAGGCGCAGGAGATCGCCGCCAGGCACTGGTACCGGCCGCGCAACGCCGGCATCGCCGAGCGCTACGCCCAGAGCTTCCCCAAGCTCGAGCTGCTGAGCATCGACAAGGATTTCGGCGGCTGGCAGCAGGCGCAGAAGACGCACTTCGCCGACGGCGGGATATTCGACCGCATCCAGCGATCGCGCTGACATGATCGCTGACCGACTCTACCCTTCCCCCTCCAGGGGAAGGTAGATCGCATGACCATCGCGACCAGCACGGGACGCCACCGCGCCCGCACCAGCATCCTGCCCGGCTTCGGCCTGACCCTGGGCATGACCCTGGCATGGCTCGGGCTGATCGTGCTGATCCCGCTGGTCAGCCTGTTCGCC
>CAYNOF010000882.1:0-4508 GCA_964398335.1 uncultured Rhizobiaceae bacterium | reverse complement strand
CGTCGCTGGCAGGAAGGCCGCGCCTTCCGACGGGTAGACGATCTCGACCGGCGCGCCGCTCTTCACGAGGTTCGCCGAGAGGGGCTCATAGGTCAGGCCGACGATGTACTCGCCGTTGACCACGTCCTGAGCCACCTGGCTCGACGAGCCGATCGTGACGCCGGCAAGCTGGGTGACCAGCGAGCGCACGGCGCTGCATCGCTCGGCGGCGATCCATGGCTGCGCCACGCGCTCGCTCGGCATGGCCGGCAAGACGCTCGAGCAGATCGACCTGTTCGATCTCTACAGCTGCTTTCCCTCGGCGGTGGAGATCGGCTGCCGCGAGATCGGCCTGGCCGAGGACGATCCGCGCGGCCTGACCGTGACCGGCGGCCTGCCGTTCTTCGGCGGCCCGGGCAACAACTACGTCACCCACTCGATCGCCGAGATGACCACGCGCATGCGCGCGAAGCCCGGCGCCTTCGGCATGGTCACGGCCAACGGCAACTACGTCACCAAGCACTCCGCCGGCATCTACTCGACGACGCCGACGCAAGGCACGTGGACGCGCGAGGACCCCAAGAAGTTCCAGGCCGAGCTCGACGCGCTGCCGAAGCAGCACGTCGAGACCGCACCTTCGGGCGCGGCGAAGATCGAGACCTACACCGTGACGTTCAACGGCACGACGCCACAGCTCGGCGTGATCTTCGGCCGGCTGGAGAACGGCAGCCGCTTCGTCGCCAACACACCCGGCGATCCCGCCCTGCTGCAGGACATGATCACCCGCGACCAGTTGGGCCGCTCCGGCACCGTCGCGAGCGACGGCAAGCGCAACGTCTTCACGCCGCTCTGACCTCGTCGCTGAGGCCTTGCCCAATGCGTGAAGCGCCGCCATAGTGGCGGCGCTTCGAGGAACACGTCCGTGGATCAGCGCTAACACCCGACCCGTCAACGCCGCCTGCCCAAGACAGGCGCGTCCTGCGCTGTTTCCCCGGAGTCTCTCTTGTCCCATCCATTGCTGGCGGCGCGCATCGCGCCCAGCCTGCTGCGTCTGGCCGGTCCCACCACCGGCATCATGGCGGTGCAGATCCTCGTCGGCGTTGCCGAGACCTGGTTCGTCAGCCGGCTCGGCACCGACGCGCTGGCCGGCTTCGCGCTGGTCTTCCCGTTCATGGCGCTGATGCACAACATCGCGAACGGCGGCATGGGTGGTGGCGTCGTTGCCGCCATGGCGCGCGCCCTGGGCGGCGGGCACATCGAGGATGCTCGCGCCCTGGTCTGGCACGCGCTGATCCTCGGCCTCGCCTGCGCCGCGATCTTCACCATCTTCGGCTGGACGATCGCGCCGACGGTCTATCGGCTGATGGGCGGCAGCGACGCGGCACTCGATCACGCGCTGGCCTTCAGCCGTGTCGTGTTCAGCGGCGCAGCCGTGGTGTGGGTCGGCGCCTTCCTGGCGGCGATGTTGCGCGGCGGCGGCGACTCGGCCACGCCGGCCCGCTACGGCTTGCTGGGCTCGCTGACCTACATCCTGCTCTCCGGCCTGCTGTCGCAGGGCATCGGCGGCTGGCCGGGGCTGGGCATCGCCGGCCTCGGCGTCGCATCGCTGGTCACCACCGTCCTGACGACGGGGCTGCTGGCACGCGCGCTGTGGCGCGGCCGACTGGGCTTCACGCCGTCTCCACTCGGCACACGGCCGCAGACGCGGCTGCTGCGGGAGATCCTGAAGGTCGGCCTGCCGGGCTCGGCCACGACCCTGACCGACAGTCTCGGCGGAGTCCTGGTGACCGGGCTGATCGGCCGTTTCGGCCCGGCGGCGCTGGCCGGCTACGGTATCGGCGTGCGCCTGCAGTACATGATGGGACCGCTGGCCTTCGGCATCGGCACCGGCCTGACGACACTGGTGGGTGTCGCCGCCGGTGCCGGCGACTGGCGGCGCGCGGTGCACGTGGCGTGGTTCGGTGGACTGGTCGCGTTTGGCGTCATTGGCACGATCGGCTGGGCCGCCGCCCTGCTGCCTGAGACCTGGTCGCGACTGTTCACCACGGAAGCGCCGGTGATCGCCGCGAGCGTGCGCTACATCACCTCGGTCGCGCCGTTCTACGCGCTGTTCGGTCTCGGCCTGGCGTTGAACTTCGCCAGCCAGGGTGCGGGGCGCATGAGCGTGCCGTTCATCGCCGGCATCGTGCGCGTGCTGGTCGTGACCGTCGGCGGCTGGCTGGCGGTCGAGTGGCTGGGCTTCGGGCTCGGCGGCGTGTTCGGCGCGATCGCCGCCGGCATCGTGATCTACGTCATGTCGATCGCCGGCGCCCTGTTCGTCAGACCGTGGCGCGCGGCCGCCGGCCAATGGCGAAGATCGTGATGGCGCAGAGCGCGGCGAAGACCACGGCGGCGTTGATGGCGTGCGAGTATTCCCATTGCATCCGCAGCGCCCGCCAGTTGTCGGGCAGGATCGTCCAGTTCTCGGTCGCGCGGTTGGTCGGATAGGTGAAGACGAAGAAGATCACGCCGCTCAGCGCCAGCAGGATCGCCGCCAGGAAGGCCGGCGCCGCGTGCTCGCGACGGCCCTGCGCGATCAGGCCCGCCGCCAGGTCGGCGGCGAAGGCGACGATCAGCACCGCGCCCAGCCAGGCCCAGCCGCGATAGACGCCCTGCGCGACGAAGTACTGCTCGCTCGGCAGGTCGATCTTGTTGGGCAGCGACAGCAGATGCGCGCCGGCCGGCACCAGCGCCAGCGCCGTCAGCAGCACGCCGAGCACCGTGACGACGCGCAACACCATCTCAGCCTCCGCCCATGAGCGAGAGCGCGCGCAGCGCCAGCAGCCACGCCGCGAGGTCGACGGCGGTGCGCACCCAGCTGCGCTGTGCCCAGCGATCGAAGCGCCTGGCGATCTCCTCCGGCGCCTCGGTGCTGCGCTGGAGCCGCAGCATGGTGGGGATGAAATAGCCGAAGGTCGCCGCGCGTTCGCCCGCCGTCATGGCCGCGGCGATCAGCCACCAGCGGCCGGCGGGCGTGCCGAGCTGCGCCGCGACGATCAGGCTGGCGATGGTCAGCAGGGTCAGCGGCACCGTCGTGGCGATGGCCCAGAAGCGCAGGCCGCTGTCAGGTCTACGCAAGGAAGCCGGCAGGGCGCTGCGCCACAACGGCACGACGACCCGCGACTCGTACGACCCGGCACCGACGGCGATGCCGAGGTTGATGACGAACAGCCAGAGCAGGATGACGGCGAGGGTCATCGCGGCCAACGACGCAGCGACGCCGGGGTTCCGGCTATGACGCCTCGAACTCGATCAAATCGACGCCTTCGGCAACCTGATCGCCGACGGCGTAGATCACGCGCTTCACCTTGCCGTCGGCCGGCGCCGTCAGCGTGTGCTCCATCTTCATCGCCTCGAGCACCAGCAGTGCATCGCCGCGCGAGACCGAGGCGCCCTCCTTCACCTTCACGTCGATGATCTTGCCCGGCAGCGGCGACTTCACCGAGCCGTCGCCCGCGCCTTCGGCATCGGCCAGCGACACATCGCGCGGATCGACGCGGCGCAAGGTGCGCATCTCGCCGTCGAGGAAGACGATGTCGTCGATGCCGCCGTCGTTGGCCGTCGTGGTCACGACGCGGCTGATCAGCGTGTCGCCGCCGATCTCGGCGCGCAGGCGGCCCTCGGCGTCGCGGCTGGCGCTGGCACGCACCTCGCCGCTCGGCAGCGCCAGCACGGTGCCGCCCTCGCGCGGATAGCGCGCGCTCACGACGATGTCGCTTTCGCCGTCGCGCCAGTGCAGATCGTCATGGCCCTCGCCGCCGGGGCGCCAGCCCCGCACGCTGAACCACGGCGAATGGCGATCGTTCGAGGCCTGCGCCAGCGCCGCGGCATCGCGCGCGATCTCCTCCAGCCGCGCCAGCGCCGCCAGCGCCAGCACGCGATCCGGCAGCGCCGCGGCCTTGGGCAGCAGCGCCGCGCGGTGACGCTCGATGAAGCCGGTATCGACCTCGCCGGCGGCGAACGCCTGGTGTGCGGCGATGCGGGCGAGCAGCGCGGCGTTGGTGCGCACGCCCACGACCTCGGTCTCGGCGAGCGCCACGCGCAGGCGGCGCAGCGCGGCGTCGCGCGTCTCGCCGTGCACGATGATCTTGGCGATCATCGGGTCGTAGTTCATCGTCACCTCGTCGCCCGGCCGCACGCCGGTATCGACGCGGAAGCCCTCGCGCTCGCGCGGCAGCACGAGATGCTTCAGCCGGCCGACCGACGGCAGGAAGCCGCGCGCCGGATCCTCGGCATAGAGCCGCACCTCGAAGCTGTGGCCGTCGATGGCGAGCTGCTCCTGGGTCAGCGGCAGCCGGTCGCCTGTCGCGACGCGCAGCTGCCAGGCGACGAGATCCTGGCCGGTGATCATCTCGGTGACGGGGTGCTCGACCTGCAGGCGGGTGTTCATCTCCATGAAGAAGAACTCGCCGGACTGGTCGACGATGAACTCGACCGTGCCGGCGCCGATATAGCCGATGGCGCGCGCCGCCGACACCGCCGCCGCGCCC
>CAYNOF010000881.1:0-5860 GCA_964398335.1 uncultured Rhizobiaceae bacterium | reverse complement strand
GCAGCTGGCGCAGGGTGATCGCGCCCTTAGCAGGCCGCAGCTTCGGCTTGCCGGCGGCATCGAAACCCTCGAGGACCTGCGGGCTGGCGAGTTGCGGCAGCAGCTTGCCGATCGGCTCGTCGAGCGAGAGCTTGCCGCGCTCGACCAGCTGCATCGCCGCCATGCCGGTGATCGCCTTGGTCATCGAGGCGATCCACACCACGGTGTCCGGCGTCATCGAGGCCGGCTTGCCGACCTCGCGCACGCCGAAGGCGCCTTCGTAGATGGTTCCCGAATCGGTGGCGGCGGCGGCCGCGACTCCGGCGGCGGCGCCGGTGTCTATACCCTGTCTCAGAACCTCGTCGATATCAGGCATGGCGTTGTCCTCCACCGGAAACTCGTCCGGCAGCGCCAAGCCTACGCCGGTTCGGGCGCCGGAGTCATTTCCGCCCGATCACAATGAGTCGTAGACGGCTTTCTCGAACGCCTTGAAGGCTTTGACCGACTTGGTGTCACAGAAAGGCAGGATCTGCGTGCCCCAGACACCGGCGATGCGTTTCAGCGGATCGATCCAGAAATAGAGATTGCCCAGCCCCGCCCAGGCGAGGCTGCCGGCGGCGCGTCCCTCGGGTGTCGGTTTGGTGTTGATCGAGAAGCTCAGGCCCCATTTCTGCGGGATGTCGGGGAAGAGGTTGGCGTCGAGCGACATCGCCGGCACGAAGCTCTGGAGGGTCTCGACGAATATGTCGCCCATGTTGTTGCGCGCCATCTCGGCGAAGGTTTCGGGTTTCACCAGGCCGCCGCCATTGGCCAGCAGCGCCCGCACGAAGGCGAGGTAGTCGGGCACGGTGCCGAAGAGGCCGCCGCCGCCGCCGAGGAACTCCGGCTCCTCCGAGCGCACCAGCGCCATGGTCTGCAGCTTGCCGTCGGGCTGGCGCGCATGCGGCGTGGCGCGCCGTGCCTGCTGGTCGGGCCGCAGGCGGAAGCTGGTGTCGCGCATGCCCAGCGGCGTGAAGATGTGGTCGCGGAAATAGGCCTCGAGGTCCTTGCCGCTCACCGCCTCGACGGCACGGCCGGCCCAGTCGATCGAGATGCTGTACTGCCAGCGCGTGCCGGGATCGAAGGTCAGCGGCGCGTTCAACGACTCGAGCTTGCCCGTCGGCAGCCCGGGCAGTCCGGTGACCTGCATGTATTTCTGGATGTCGCCGTTCCAGTTCTCGTAGCCGAAGCCCGCGGTATGCGTGAGCAGGTGGCGCAGCGTGATCGGCGTCCTGGCCGGCCGCAGGATCGGCTTGCCCGCCGCATCGAAGCCCTCCAGCACCTGCGGCCTGGCGAGCTGTGGCAGCACATCGGCGATCGGCCCATCGAGGCTGAGCGTGCCGCGCTCGACCTGCTGCATCGCCGCCGTCGCCGTGATCGCCTTGGTCATCGAGAACAGGCGCATCACGGTGTCGAGCGTCATCGGCTGCGCGTCACCCAACGCGCGCACGCCATGCGCACCCTGATAGATCACGCCCTTGTCGGTTGCCGCCGCCGCGACGACGCCGTGCACGTCGCCGCTGGCCACCGCGTCGGCCAGCGCCTTGTCGATCCCGTCCGCCATGAACCCGCTCCCTCGTGACGCGGGCGAGCCTACGTCACCGTGCGGCCGTGGGCATAGAGGTTACATCGCGCTCTGCAGGTAGTTCTGGAGACCGACCTTGTCGATCAGCTCGAGCTGCGTCTCGAGGTAGTCGATGTGCTCCTCGGTCTCGTCGAGGATCTCGCGCAGGATGTGCCGCGAGACGTAGTCGGGCGCGCCCTCGCATTCGGCGATCGCCGCGATCAGGTCCTGGCGCCCCTGGCGCTCCATCGCGAGATCGGCCTTCAGGCCCTCGGGCACGCTCTCGCCGATGCCGAGCCGGCCGAGATCCTGCAGGTTCGGCAAGCCTTCGAGCACGAGGATGCGCTCGATCAGCTTGTCGGCGTGCTTCATCTCGTCGATCGATTCTTTGTATTCCTTCTCGGCCAGCGATTCGAAACCCCAGTTCTTCCACATGCGGGCGTGCAGGAAGTACTGGTTGATCGCGGTGAGTTCGTTGCGCAGCACCTTGTTGAGGTGCTGGATGATCTTCGCATCGCCCTTCATGGCCGCCTCCGACTCGTGGGGTTCACGAATCCTTATAACGCGCGAAAGGGCGGTATCGTTGAACTAAAGTTGCGAGTGAAAACGCGGATCACTCGGCAGCGACGGCGATCGGGTCGTTGTCGCCACGATGGGCGCGCAGCAGATCGGCGATCGCACAGCTGCACTTGCCGCATTGCGGGCGGGTGCCGCAGGCACGGTAGACCTCACCGACGGTCTCACAACCATTGGCGACCACTTCACGGACGCGGCCCTCGTTCAGGGCGTTGCAGATGCACACGTACACGGTGGACGTTCACTCCCGGTCAGCGCGGCGGACTCTGCCGAATATGCGAGTAAGTCGCAACAGCGAAATGGTCACAGTTGAGCGGATCGGAAAACGGGTTATCTTTCCGAGGGTTAGGTGAGGAGCAGCGGCATGCGGGTAGGTGTCGAGGTCGGCGGCACATTCACGGACCTGGTGGCGGTGGCCGGCGGCAAGGTCGTGGTCACCAAGGTGCCCAGCACGCCGCGCAGCCCGGATGTCGGCGCGCTCGACGCCCTGCGCGCCTCGGGTCTGGCGATCGCCGGCATCGAGGATCTGGGGCACGGCTCCACGGTCGCGACCAACGCCGTGCTCGAACGCAAGGGCGCCAAGGTGGCATTCGTCGCGACCTCGGGCTTCCGGGACATGCTGTTCCTGCAGCGTCACGACCGCCGCAATATCTACGACCTCGCCTATCGCAAGCCGCAGCCGCCGGTGCATCGCGCCGATTGCTTCGAGGCGACAGAGCGCGTGGCGGCCGACGGCTCAGTGATGACACCACTCGACGAGAAGGCAGTGCGCGAGAGACTGGTGCCGGCGCTGAAGGCCGGCGGTCATGCCGCGGTGGCGATCTGCCTGCTCAACGCCTACGCCAATCCCGCGCACGAGCTGAAGCTTGCCGAGCTGCTGCGTGCCGCGCTGCCCGGCGTGCTGGTGCAGTGCTCGCACGAGGTGGTGCGCGAGTTCCGCGAGTTCGAGCGCGCCTCGACCACGGTGCTGTCGGCCTATGTGCAGCCGGTGATCGACGGCTACCTGCAGCGCTTCGAGGACACGCTCTCGGGCGACGGCTTCAAGGGCCGCTTCACGGTGATGCAGTCGAATGGCGGGCGGCTGCCGGCCGACGCGATGCGCCGCAGTGCGATCACCGCGCTCTATTCCGGCCCGGCCGCCGGCGTTGTCGGCGCGCTGCGCCAGGTGGCGCGTTCGGGCTTCGGCAACCTGGTGACCTTCGACATGGGCGGCACCAGCACCGATGTCTGCCTGGTTGAGAACGGCCGGCCGGCGCTGGCCTCGGAGACCGAGATCGACGGCCTGCCGATCCGCACGCCGGTGCTTGACATCGTCTCGGTTGGCGCCGGTGGCGGCAGCATCGCCTGGGTCGACGACGGCGGCATGCTGCGCGTCGGGCCACAGAGTGCCGGCGCCGATCCCGGCCCGGCCTGCTACGGCAAGAGCGGCACGCAACCCACGACCACCGACGCGCATGTCGTGATCGGCACCATCCGTCCCGGCTCGTTCCTCGGCGGCCGCATGACGCTGGACGCCCAGGCGGCGCGTGCCGCGTTCGAGCTGCTGGCCCAGCGCTTCGACATGTCGGTCGAGGAGGCGGCCGCCAGCGCCCTGCGCCTGGCCAACGCCAACATCATGCGCGCCATCCAGCTGGTCTCGACCGAGCGCGGCCGCGATCCGCGCGACTATGTGCTGGTGCCCTTCGGTGGCGCCGGCCCGCTGCACGCGGCGAAGGTGGCGGAGGATCTGGGCATCAACACCATCGTCGTGCCGCCCAACCCCGGGGTGATCTCGGCCTATGGCTTGCTGGCGTCCGACTACACCAAGTTCGACAGCATCACGCGCAAGATGCGGCTCGACGATGAAGCGGCCAAGGACGCCACGGCGCGCTTCGCCGAGATGCGCGCGCGGCTGGCGGCGCAGTTCGACGGCATGGGGCTGAAGGGCAAGCTCGCCTTCACCCATACCCTGGAGATGCGCTTCGTCGGCCAGGCTTTCGAGGTACCTGTCGAGGTGCCGGAGGATCGCGTCGCCTCGCTCGACGCCGCCTACCTCGCCGAACGCTTCGGCGAGGCGCACCACCGGATGTTCCTGCACGGCGCCAATCTCGACCGCGCGGTGGAGATCGTGTCGCTGCGCGTCGGCGCGACGTTGCCGATCGACTCGCTGCCCAAGCTGGAGCGCGACCGCACCGCGCCACGCGCCGCCGAGCAGGCGCGCATCCACGAAGGCGGCGCCTGGATCGACTGCGCGCGGCACGCCGCCGAGGCGATCCCCGAGGGCCAGGCGATCGCCGGTCCGGCCGTGATCGAGGGTTACACCGCCACCACCTACGTGCCGCCGGGCTGGACGGCGAGCATCGATGCGGCGGACAATATGGTGCTGCGGCGCACTCCCGGAGGAGCCGGACGATGAGCGTGAATCCGATCGACTACGCGGTGATCAGCCAGGCGCTGATCGCGGCGGCGCGGGAGATGGGCGCCAAGCTGATCCGCTCGGCCTACTCGACCATCCTGCGCGAGGCGCGCGACGGCTCGGCCGGCCTGATGGACCGCCACGGCAACACGGTGGCGCAGGCCGAGCTGATCCCGATGCAGCTCGGGCCGATCGGCATGACCTTGCGCGCCTGCCTCAAGCGCCACCCGATCGAGACGCTCAAGGAAGGCGACTTCCTGATCAACAACGACCCGTTCGAGGGCGGCCAGCACATCCCCGATGTCTTCATCTTCACGCCGATCTTCGTCGACGGGCAGGTCGTGGGCTTCGGCGCCTCGGTGGCGCATCACCTCGACCTCGGCGGCGGCGCGCCGGGCCTGAACATCCACGCCTCCGACGTCTACCAGGAAGGCCTGCGCATCCCGCCGTCGCGCTACAGCTACACCACGGACTGGAACGGCGGCGCCTTCGAGCGCCTGGTCACCGCCAACGTGCGCGTGCCCGATCTCACCATCGGCGACTTCAACGCCCAGTTCGCCGCCAACGCCATCGGCGCCGGCCGCGTGCGCGAGCTCTGCGCGCGCTACGGCGCCGAGGCGGTGATGGAGGTGATGCGCGAGATGCAGGACTACTCGGAGCGCCGCGTGCGCGCCGCGATCGCCCAGGCGCCCAAGGGCGTCTACTACGGCGAGGACGCGGTCGACGACGACGGCCTCTCCGATGAGCCGCTGACCATCAAGACCAAGGTCACGATCTCCGACGACGGTGTCGAGGTCGACTTCGAGGGCACCTGCGCCCAGGTGAAGCGCAACCTCAACTGCCCGTACTCCTCGACGCTCTCGGCGGTGCTCTCCTGCGTGAAGTCGGTGCTGACCAGCCCCGACATTCCCTACAACGAGGGCATGGCGCGGCCGATCTCGGTCAAGGTCCCGTACGGCAGCCTGATGAACCCGCGCCCGCCCGCGCCGGTGCGCGCGCGCATGGTGCCGGCCTTCCGTGCCTACAACGCGGTGATGAAGGCGCTGGCCCAGGCGCTGCCCGACCGCGTCATCGCCTGCGGCTACGACACGACGACGGCGTTCTGCCTCTCGCGCCTGGGCGAGAAGGGCTACAGCGTCTACCTCGAGATCTTCGGCGGCGGCTACGGCGGCTCGAAGGAGGCCGATGGCTGCGACGCGGTCGACGGGCCGCTCAGCAATTGCAGCAACGCGCCGGTCGAGTCGCTCGACCTCGACTACGATTTCTTCCGCGTCGCCGCCTACGGGCTCGATCCCGACTCCTTCGGC
>CAYNOF010000880.1:0-5219 GCA_964398335.1 uncultured Rhizobiaceae bacterium | reverse complement strand
GTCTATCTCGGCGAGACCGTCGAATGGGGCGTGCCGGCGCTGGAAAAGGCGGCCGAGGGGCTGAAGTGCGCGACCGCCGTGCACATCTGCTACGGCTACGGCATCGAGGCCAACATCAAGTGGAAGGAGACGCTGGGCCAGTCCTGGCGCCAGTACGAGCAGGTCTTCCCGGCGCTCGACCGCAGCCGCATCCAGCAGGTGTCGCTGGAATGCGCTGCCTCGAAGGTGCCGCTGGAGCTGATCGGCTTGCTCAAGCACAAGCAGGTGCTGGTTGGCGCCATCGACGTCGCCAGCGACGCGGTCGAGACGCCCGAGCAGGTCGCCTCGACGATCCGCGCCGCGATGAAGCATGTCGACGCCGCGCGCATCATGCCGTGCACCAATTGCGGCATGGCGCCGATGACGCGCGAGACGGCGTACGCCAAGCTGCGCGCGCTGGCCGACGGGGCGGCGATCGTCCGCAAGAGTCTCTGAACCGGGACCGCCGGCGGTCCCATCAAAGCGCCCTAGTCTCTCCGATGCGCGGCAGCCAGATGTCGTCGTCGACATAGCCGCCGCTCAGCGCCGCGGCGCGGAAGCGTTCGGGCGGCTCGAAGGGGGGCTCGGCCGACAGCACGATGGCGCCGTAGTGCATGCCCAGCACGCGGCGGGCGCCCAGCGCGCGGGCCATTTCGACGGCTTCCTCCGGCGTGGCGTGGCTGTTGCGGAAGAGATCGCGCGGCTCGTAGGCGCCGATGCCGAGGATCGCCAGGTCGATCGGTGCGTGGCGCTCGCCGATCTCGGCAAAGACGGGCCCGATGGCGCTGTCGCCGCCGAAGAACAGCCGCTTGCCGTTGCCCTCCAGCACATAGCCGCACCACAGGGTGCGGTTGAGGTCGAAGATGCCGCGACCGGAGAAATGCACCACCGGCTCGGCGACGATGCGCAGCGGTGCGTTGGAGCCGCTGGCGATGCGCACCTCGTGACGCCAGTCGACCTCGACGACATCGCTGAAGCCGAGATCGTGCAAGGTGGTCGCCAGGCCCAGCGGCACGATGGCGCGCAGGGTGCCGCGATCGCGCAAGGCCGAGAGCGCGCGCGTGTCGAGATGGTCGTAGTGGTTGTGCGACAGCAGCAGCACGTCGATCGGCGGCAATTGATGGGCGCGCAAAGCAGGCGGCGTGTAGCGCCGCGGGCCGACACCGTCGATCGGCGAGGCATAGTCGGAGAGGAACGGATCGGTCAGCACGGTCTGGCCGCCCAGCCGGATCAGGAACGAGGCGTGGCCCAGCCAGGTGATGCTGTCACGCTGCGCGTGCGCCTTCAGGCCGCGCAGGGTCGCCGATTTCGACAGCACGAAGCCTTCCGGAGCGACCGGGCTGCGATCGACATGCCGCGTCCGCCAGATGAAGCGCAAGACGGTGAGGAAATGCCGCTTCTTCGGCGGTGAGCCGGAGGGGTTGCGGAAGCCACGAGCCGTATGGTGATCGGGACGGGGATCCGCCATGGGCCCTCACATGGCGATCACGGGGCCGAATTGCCAGTAGGGCTCAGTCGCGCGGCGGCAAGCGCTGGCGCAGGGCGTAGAGCAGGTCGAGTGCCTGTTTCGGCGAAAGCTCGTCGGGATTGACCGTGCGCAGCTCGGCTTCGACCAGCGAGGCTCGCGCCGGCGCCTCCGACAGGCCCTTGGGCCGGGCCGGGGCAGCGGCGAACAGCGGCAGGTCGTCAGCCAGGCGCGAGACGGCGCCGGACTGGTCGCCTTTCTCCAGCGCGGCCAAGACTTCCTCGGCGCGCGTGACGACCGCCGAGGGCAGGCCGGCGAGCTTGGCGACGTGGATGCCGTAGGAGCGGTCGGCAGCGCCGGGCGCGACCTCGTGCAGGAACACCACCTCGTTCTGCCACTCCTTGACCCGCATGGTGTGCGGCTTCAGTGCGTCGAGCCGCGCCGCCAGCGCGCCCAGCTCGTGATAGTGCGTGGCGAAGAGCGCGCGGCAGCGATTGATCTCGTGCAGGTGCTCGAGTGTCGCCCAGGCGATCGACAGGCCGTCGAAGGTCGCGGTGCCGCGGCCGATCTCGTCGAGGATCACCAGGCTGCGCGCGGTGGCCGGGTGGCGGATCGCGGCGGTCTCGACCATCTCGACCATGAAGGTCGAACGGCCGCGCGCCAGATCGTCGGCGGCGCCGACACGGCTGAACAGGCGGTCGACCACGCCGATGCGCGCGCTCTCGGCCGGCACGTAGCCGCCGATCTGCGCCAGGATGGCGATCAGCGCGTTCTGGCGCAGGAAGGTCGACTTGCCGGCCATGTTCGGGCCGGTCAGCAGCCACACGCGGCGGCCCTCGCCGAGATCGCAATCGTTGGCGACGAAGGCCCCCTCGCGCTGCTTGCGCAGTGCCGCCTCGACCACGGGGTGCCGGCCGCCTGATATCGCGAAGTCGCTGCCCTCGACGATCACCGGCCGCGTCCAGCGTTCGTCGACCGCCAGCTCGGCCAGCGCCGTCGCGACGTCGAGCGCGGCCAGCGCGCGGCCGGCGCCGGCGATGCGCGTCGCCTCGGCGATCGCCGCGCTTACGAGCTCCTCGAACAGCTTCAGCTCCAGGGCCAGCGCGGCATCGGCGGCGCGGCCGATCTTGCCCTCGATGTCGGTCAGCTCGCCGGTGGTGTAGCGCGTCGCGCTGGCCATGGTCTGGCGATGGATGAAGCCGTGGCCGGTGGGCTCGAAGCGGCCGAGGTTCGCCTGGGTGATCTCGATGTGGTAGCCGATGACGTTGTTGTGGCGGATCTTCAGCGAGGCCACACCGGTGCTGTCGCGGTACTTCGCCTCCATCGCCGCGATGGTGCGGCGGCTGTCGTCGCGCAGCCCGCGCAGCTCGTCGAGCTCCGCCGCGTGACCCTGGCGGATGAAGCCACCGTCGCGCGCCAGTAGCGGCAGGTCGTCGGCCAGCGCGGCTGCCAGCTTGTCGACCAGCGGTGCGTGATCCGACATCGCCTCGATCAACGCGGGCAGTTCGGCCGGCTTGATGCGCCCGCCATCGCCCTGCAGCACCAGCGCGATCTCACCGGCCTGGCGCAAGCCGTCGCGCAGTGCCGCGAGGTCGCGCGGGCCGCCGCGGCCGACGGAGAGGCGCTGCAGCGCACGCTCGATGTCGGGCACGCGGCGCAGCTTCTCGCGCAGCGTGTCGCGCAGTGCGGTGGCCTCGACCATCAGGCTCACGAGATCGAGTCGTCGGGCGATGGCCGCGGGCTCGGTGAGCGGGGCGGCGAGTCGCTCGGCGAGCAGGCGCGCGCCTGGGCCGGTCAGCGTGCGGTCGATGGTGGCAAGCAAGGTGCCGTCGCGGCCGCCGTCGAGGGCGCGCGTGAGTTCCAGGTTGCGACGGGTCGCGGGATCGATCGCCATGACCGCGTCGTCGCGCTCGCGTGACGGCGGGGAGAGGGCGGGGACCTTGCCGGCCTGCGTCAGCTCGACGTAATCGACCAGCGCGCCGCAGGCGGCGATCTCGGCGCGCGAGAAGCTGCCGAAGGCGTCGAGGGCGGCGACGCCGAACAGGCGCTCCAGCCGCTTGCGCGCGTTGTCGCTGTCGAAGCGGCTCGACGGCATGGGCGTCAGCGCCGTCTTCCAGTCCTGTGTCGCGGCGGCGATGTCGTCGCGCGCCAGCAGGCGGTCGGGCAGCAGCAGCTCGCCGGGCTCGAGGCGGGCCAAGGCGGCGCCCAGCGCGTCGGTGGTGATCGGCTGGGTGGCGAAGCCGCCGGTCGAGAGGTCGAGCCAGGCGAGGCCCAGCTCGCCCTGCGCCTCGGACAGGCCGGCGAGGTAGTTGTGGGCCCGGGCATCGAGAAGGGAGTCCTCGGTGAGCGTGCCGGGCGTGATCACGCGTACCACGTCGCGGTTGACCAGCGCCTTGCCGCCGCCGCGCTTGCGCGCCTCAGACGCATCCTCAGTCTGGTCGCAGATCGCGACCTTGAAGCCCTGGCGGATCAGGCGCGAGAGATAGGCCTCGTGGCTGTGCGCCGGCACGCCGCACATCGGGATCTCGGCGCCGTCGTGCTGCTGGCCGCGCCTTGTGAGCGTAATATTCAGCGCCTTCGACGCGGTGATGGCGTCCTCGAAGAACATCTCGAAGAAATCGCCCATCCGGTAGAACACCAGATGGTCGGGATGGCGGCGCTTGACCTCCAGGTATTGCCGCATCATCGGCGATGCGAGCGAGGCGGCGGTCGCGTCGGGAGGAGTGGGAGCCTCTGGCACGATTTAAGCAGTCGATGGCGCAGGATTTATGCTGACAAAGCTAGCATGGCAGGTGTTTCCCCGTCACCGGCGGTCGGCTATGAATCGGGGATAAACGTCGAGGATCGCACCGCAAGCCACAGTCGGCCTTGCCGGAACGACCCGCGGGAGGAATGCGAGAGATGGCCGCCGAGCCCAACGAGCCGGAACAGAATCGCGACCTTGGAGCCGATTCGCTGCGCATGCATGCCGAGGGCCGGCCCGGCAAGATCGAGATCATCGCCACCAAGCCGCTGGTCACCCAGCGCGATCTCTCGCTGGCGTACTCGCCCGGCGTCGCCGCGCCCTGCCTGGAGATCCAGAAGGATCCGGCGACCGCCTACGACTACACCGCCAAGGGCAACATCGTCGCCATCATCTCCAACGGCACCGCGGTGCTGGGCCTGGGCGATCTCGGCGCGCTGGCCGGCAAGCCGGTCATGGAAGGCAAGGCGGTGTTGTTCAAACGCTTCGCCGATGTCGACGGCATCGACCTGGAGGTCGACACCAAGGACCCCGACGCCTTCATCAACTGCGTGAAGCTTTTGGGCCCGAGCTTCGGCGGCATCAACCTGGAGGATATCAAGGCACCGGAGTGCTTCATCATCGAGCAGCGCCTGCGCGAGCTGATGGACATCCCGGTGTTCCACGACGACCAGCACGGCACCGCCATCGTCTCGAGCGCCGGCCTGATCAACGCGCTGCACATCACCGGCCGCTCGATGAAGGACATCAAGGTCGTGGTCAACGGCGCCGGCGCCGCCTCGATCGCCTGCATCGAGCTGATCAAGGCGATGGGCGTGCCGCACGAGAACGTCGTCGTGTGCGACACCAAGGGCGTGCTCTACCAGGGCCGCACCGAGGGCATGAACCAATGGAAATCGGCGCACACCGTGCGCACCAAGGCGCGCACCCTGGAGGATGCGATCAAGGGCGCCGACGTGTTCCTCGGCCTGTCGGTGAAGGGCGCGGTGACCA
>CAYNOF010000879.1:0-6396 GCA_964398335.1 uncultured Rhizobiaceae bacterium | reverse complement strand
GTCTCCTGCGGCGCCTGCGTGCAGGCCTGTCCGACGGCGACGCTGATGGAGAAGTCGGTCATCGACACCGGCCAGCCCGAGCACTCCATCGTCACGACCTGCGCCTATTGCGGCGTCGGCTGCTCGTTCAAGGCAGAGATGCGCGGCGAGGAGGTCGTGCGCATGGTGCCGTTCAAGGACGGCAAGGCCAATCGCGGCCATTCCTGCGTCAAGGGACGCTTCGCCTGGGGCTATGCGACGCACAAGGAGCGCATCCTCAAGCCGATGATCCGCGCGCGCATCGCCGATCCGTGGCGCGAGGTCTCGTGGGACGAGGCGCTGGCTTACACAGCCTCCGAGTTCAAGCGCATCCAATCGACGTATGGCCGCGGCGCTATCGGCGGCATCACCTCGTCACGCTGCACAAACGAGGAGACTTTCCTGGTGCAGAAGCTGGTGCGCGCCGGCTTCGGCAACAACAACGTCGATACCTGCGCGCGTGTCTGCCATTCGCCCACGGGCTATGGACTCTCGACCACCTTCGGCACCTCGGCCGGCACACAGGATTTCGACTCGGTCGAGCACACCGATGTCGCGATCGTGCTGGGCGCCAATCCGACCGACGGCCATCCCGTCTTCGCCTCGCGGCTGAAGAAGCGGCTGCGCCAGGGCGCCAAGCTGATCGTCATCGACCCGAGGCGCATCGACCTCGTGCGCATGCCGCATGTCGAGGCGGCGTACCACCTGCCGCTGCTGCCCGGCACCAACGTGGCCGTGCTCGATGCGCTGGCGCACGTGATCGTCACCGAGGGGCTGGTCAACGAGGCCTTCGTGCGCGAGCGCTGCGATTGGGAAGAGTACCAGCGCTGGGCCACCTTCGTCGCCGAGCCGCGCAACAGCCCGGAGGCGGTGTCGGAAATCTCCGGCGTGCCGGCCGAGACCATCCGGGACGCCGCGCGGCTCTACGCCACCGGCGGCAACGGTGCGATCTACTACGGGCTGGGCGTCACCGAGCACAGCCAGGGCTCCACCGCGGTCATGGCGCTGGCCAACCTCGCCATGGCGACCGGCAATATCGGCCGCTCCGGCGTCGGCGTGAATCCGCTGCGCGGCCAGAACAACGTCCAGGGCTCCTGCGACATGGGCTCGTTCCCGCACGAGCTCACCGGCTATCGCCACATCTCCGTCGACGCCGCGCGCGCCATGTTCGAGACATTGTGGAACGTGCCGCTCGACAAGGAGCCGGGCCTGCGCATCCCCAACATGCTCGACGCGGCGGTCGACGGCTCGTTCAAGGGCATCTACATCCAGGGCGAGGACATCCTTCAGTCCGACCCCGACACCAAGCACGTGGCCGAAGGCCTCGCGGCGATGGAATGCGTGGTCGTGCACGATCTCTTCCTCAACGAGACCGCGAACTACGCCCATGTCTTCCTGCCCGGCTCGACCTTCCTTGAGAAGGACGGGACCTTCACCAACGCCGAGCGGCGCATCCAGCGCGTGCGCAAGGTGATGACGCCGCGCAACGGGATGGCCGACTGGGAGGTCACCCTGGCTCTGGCCAAGGCGATGGGCCTGCCGTTCCACTACGACCACGCCTCGCAGATCATGGACGAGATCGCGGCACTCACGCCGACCTTCGCCGGCGTGTCGTTCGCCAGGGTCGATGCGCTGGGCTCGGTCCAGTGGCCGTGCAACGAGCAGGCGCCGGAAGGCACGCCGGTGATGCATCGCGATGGCTTCGTGCGCGGCAAGGGGCGCTTCGTGGTCACCGAGTACGTTCCCACCGACGAGCGCACCGGCCCGCGCTTCCCGCTGCTGCTGACCACCGGCCGCATCCTCAGCCAGTACAACGTCGGCGCCCAGACGCGGCGCACCGCCAACGTCGCGTGGCACGGCGAGGACCGGCTCGAGATCCATCCGCACGACGCCGAGCAGCGCGGCATCCGCGACGGCGACTGGGTCAAGCTGCAGAGCCGCGTCGGCGCCACCAGCCTGCGCGCACTGATCACCGACCGGGTCGCACCCGGCGTGGTCTACACGACGTTCCATCATCCCGACACGCAGACCAACGTCGTGACAACGGAGTACTCGGACTGGGCGACCAATTGCCCCGAGTACAAGGTCACCGCCGTGCAGTGCACGCCCACCAACGGGCCCACCGAGTGGCAGGAGGCGTATCAGTCGCTCACCGCCCGTTCGCGCCGCATCGCCCCGGTGGACGCCGCCGAATGACCACGGACATGCCACCGCCGGTGCAACGCGTGGCCCGCGCCGCCTGGGCCGGCGGCGAGCTGTCGTCGGGCACGCGCGCGGTACCCGAGGAGACCGCGGTCGCGCTCACCTACAACCGCACGACGCACGCGGTGATGATGGCGACGCCGGCCGACCTGGAGGATTTCGCCGTCGGCTTCAGCCTGACCGAGGGCATCGTCGAGCAGCCGCGGGAGATCGAGGAACTCGCTGTCGTGCCGACCGGCAACGGCATCGAGCTGCGCATGTGGATCGGCGAGGATCGCGGTGCGGCGTTCCACGACCGCCGGCGGCATCTCGCCGGCCCCACCGGCTGCGGCCTGTGCGGCATGGACAGCCTCGCTGAAGCGATGCGGCCGGCGCGTGTCGTGACCAGCGATCTGCGCATGTCGGCCGACGACGTGCGGCGCGCGATCGCGGCGCTGCCATCGGCGCAGACGATCAACCGCCAGACGCGCGCGGTGCATGGCGCGGCCTATTGGGAGCCGGCCGCCGGTCTGGTCGCGCAGCGCGAGGAAGTCGGCCGCCACAACGCCGTCGACAAGCTTGCCGGTGCGCGGGCTCGGCAATCGCTGTCGGCCGGCAACGGTCTGCTGCTGCTGACCAGCCGCGTCTCGGTCGAGATGGTGCAGAAGGCGGCGGCGGTCGGCGCGCCGATCGTCGTGGCGGTGTCGGTGCCCACGGCGCTGGCCGTCCGCACGGCCGACGCGGCCGGCGTCACGCTGATCGCCGTGGCGCGCGACGACGGCTTCGAGGTCTTCAGCCGCGCCGAGCGGATCGTGACGGGAACGATCGCCGATGTCGCCTGACAAGCTCGTCTACATGGCGAACCAGATCGGCAAGTTCTTCGCCCACGAGGGCGAGGACCAGGCGGTGCAGAGCGTGGCGATGCATCTGCGCAGATACTGGGATCCTCGAATGCGCAGCACCATCGTCGCGCATTTCGACGCCGGCGGTGCGGGACTCGATCCCGTCGTGCTGCGCGCGGTCGGCAGCCTGAAGGAAAGCGCGCCAGCAACAAGGTGACCCGAGGGACTCTTCCGGGAACCCCGGCTTCTACCCTGGACATTGCAGCGGCGGCCGTTTCATGTGTGCCCATGACATCGTTCAAGCCGCCGGGATGGCCAACCGTCATCCCGCGTCTTTTCACGCCTGACGTCGCCAGCCTCGTCGGCTTCCTGCGTGCCGTCTTCGCCGCCGAGGGCGAAGCGCGCGTGGGCGCGCCGACCGAGATGCGCATCGGCGACTCGATGATCATGGTCAGCGACGGCGGCGGTCAGCGCGATGCGCACGCGGCCTTTCTCTACATATACGTCGCAGATGCCGACCAGGCCTACCGCAAGGCGGTCGAGCTGGGTGCCCAGACGATCGAAGCGCCCACCGACACGCCCTATGGCGATCGCCGCGCCATGGTTCGCGACCGCTGGGGAAACACATGGCAGATCGCGACGCATCTAGACTCCCCGCTCGCGGGGAGAGGGTGAAAGACGTCAGCCGATCTTCACCAGAGTTTCCCTGAACTGCACCTGGCGCTTGGCGTAGCTCAGCGCGCTCATGCGCAGGCGGTTGGCGTTGTCCTCGGAAAGCTCGCGCGCGACCTTGGCCGGCGCGCCCAGGATCAGCACGCCGCCGGGGAATTCCTTGCCCTCGGTGACCACGGCGCCGGCGCCCACCAGGCTGCGCGCGCCGATCACCGCCTTGTTCAGCACCACCGCCTGGATGCCGATCAGTGCACCGTCGTGCACGATGCAGCCGTGCAGCATCGCCTGGTGGCCGATGGTGACGTCCTCGCCGACGATCAGCGGGCAGCCCGGATCGGTGTGCAGGATGGCGCTTTCCTGCACGTTGCTGCCCTTGCCGATGGTGATCGGCTCGTTGTCGCCGCGCAGCACCGCGCCCGGCCAGACGCTGGCGCCCTCGGCCAGGGTCACCTTGCCGATCACCGTCGCCTCCGGCGCCACCCAGGCGGTGGGATGGATCACCGGCGCGTGTTCGCCGAGCTTGTAGATGGCCATGGGCGTCTCCGATTCTCTTCAATGTCGTCCCCGCCGCCTTAGCATTGCGGGGCCGGTCTTGCTAGGCTCGGCCCCGTCCGCGAGGAGCGTTGCATCATGGCCACCGATCTCATCCGTCTGTCCGCCACCGAGGCGGTGGGCCTGCTGAACAAGGGCGAGGTCTCGCCGCTCGAGCTGATCGACGCCGCCGAAAAGCGTATCGGCGAGGTCGAGAAGGCGGTCAATGCGCTGCCCACGCTCTGCCTCGATCGCGCGCGCGATCACGCCAAGAAGCTGATGGCCGGCCAGGGCCGCGAGGCCGAGGGCGAGGCCGGCTGGCTCGCCGGCCTGCCGGTCGCCATCAAGGATCTCGCCGATGTGGCGGGCGTGCGCACGACCTATGGCTCGCCGATCTTCAAGGACCATGTCCCACCGAAATCGCACCCGCTGGTCGAGCGCATCGAGCGCAAGGGCGGCATCGTGATTGCCAAGTCGAACACGCCGGAGTTCGGCGCCGGCGGCAACACATTCAACGAGGTCTTCGGCCGCACGCTCAATCCCTGGAACACGTCGCTGACCTGCGGCGGCTCGACCGGCGGCGGCGCGGTGGCGCTGGCCACCGGCGAGGTCTGGCTGGCGCATGGCTCGGACCACGGCGGCTCGCTGCGCGGCCCGGCGACCCTGTGCTCGGTGGTCGGCATCCGCCCCTCGCCCGGCCGCGTCACCCGCGGCACCAGCAACAACCTGTTCTCGCCGATGTCGGTGCAGGGCCCGATGGCCCGCAACGTGGCCGACCTGGCGTTGTTCCTCGATACCATGGCGGGCTATTGCCCGCTCGATCCGCTGACCTTCGATGCGCCGGCGGTATCCTTTGCCGAGGCGGTCAAAGCGCCGGCGCGCAAGCTGCGCATCGCCTTCACCACCAACTACGGCGGCGCGCTGCCGGTCGAGCGCGAGACGCGGGAGATCTGCGCCAGAGAAGTGCGCCGCTTCGAGCAGGCCGGCTGCATCGTCGAGGAGGCCTTCCCTGAGCTCGGCCCGGTCGACGAGACCTTCCTGGCGTTGCGCTCCCAGGTCTTCCTGGTCGACCGCGAGCTGCAGCTGCAGACCCATCGCGCGCTGCTGAAGCCCGACATCATCTGGAACACCGAGCGCGCCCTGCAGCAGGCCCCCACCGTGCTGGCCAGGGCCGACCGCGAGCGCGCCGCACTCTATCGCCGCTTCGCCGAGTTCTTCACCAAGTACGACGTGCTGATCACGCCGGGCGCCGCCACCCCGGCCTGGGATGTGGCGCTCAAGGCGCGCGACGTGATCGACGGGGTGAAACTCACCAACTACATCGCCGGCAGCGCGCTGACCTCGGCGATCACCCTGACCTCCTGCCCGGCCGTCTCGGTGCCCTGCGGCTTCGACGGCTTCGGCCGGCCGGTGGGGCTGCAGATCGTCGCACCCGCCCGCCAGGAGGCGCTGGCCCTGCATACGGCGGCGGTTTTCGAGCAGTTGGCGGGCCTTAACCTGCTCTTGCCGATCGATCCGCGGCCGGGCACGGTGCCGCCGACCTGAACGTAATCTGCCGACAGTCTGACGAAGGCCCGGACAGACGTTGCATTCAGCGCGTAAAATGAGTAATATCAGCCCGTTAACCCGATATTTTGAAAGTTATTTTCAGAGGAACTGCACGTGACCACCAGCGAGCTCGGCCACCAGATTCGCCTTGTCCTGAACGAGGGCGGCACGCTGCCGGTGGATGCCACGACTCTCAAGGACGGCGATGACTTGTACGCGGCGGGGCTGACCTCGCACGCCACGGTCAACCTGATGCTCGGCCTAGAGGAACGTTTCGACGTCGAGTTCCCCGACCGTCTGCTGCGCCGGCGCACCTTCGAGAGCATCGACGCCATCAGCGCCGCGGTGACGGAGCTGTTGGCCAGCAAGAAGGCGGCATGACATCACTGCTCGCGCGCGCCCGCCAGGTAGGGTCCGAGGTCGCCGCGCGGCACGCCGAGAGCGTCGATCGCGACGCCCGCTTCCCGCGTGAGGCCTTCGACGCCCTGAAGCAGGCGAAGCTGCTGGGTATCGCTGTGCCGCGCGCTCAAGGCGGCGACGGCGCCTCGATCAGCGACCTCGTCGCGGTCTGCCACGCGCTGGGCCAGCATTGCGGCTCGACGGC
>CAYNOF010000878.1:0-1718 GCA_964398335.1 uncultured Rhizobiaceae bacterium | reverse complement strand
GGCGGTGCGGCGAAGTCGAGCCCGCCGGCCGTGCGCGGGTCGTGGAAATCGTCGTACGGGATCGTCTGCACGAAGTTCAGCGCATGGCCCACCAGGGTGCGCTCGTCGCCGCCCAGCGCGCGCAGCGCATCGGCCACCGGCCGCAGGATCGGGCCGAAATGCCGCGCCGCGCCGGCGTGATCGACGTAGATCGCATCGCCCTCGGCGCGCCGGTAATGCTTCACCAGGTAGAGACCGCGCGCATTGTCGAGGATGCTGGGCAGGCGCTGGCTGAAGCGCCGCACCGTCGCCGGATCGCCGCCCATGGCAAAGTCGACCGCCTCGCCGGCATAGCGCGTGGTGACGGTGACGCCCTCGCGCCGCCCGGCCTCGATCGCCGCCGCCTGCACCTGGCGGTAGAGGTCGGTGATGCTGAAGGTGCGGAACGAGTCCATCGCCGCCTCGACCTCCGCGGTAGGCAGGCGGAAGGCGACGCGCCGTTCGCGCTTCTCGAAGTCGCGCCAGGCGAAGGTGAAATCGGTGACCGCGCCCGACGGGCGCTGCTCGAAGGCGAGCTGCTGCGCCGTCGCCGGCCGGATCCCGGCGATCGACGCGGCAAGCGCGCCAGCGATCGCGGCGCGCCTTGTGACGGCGACCATCAGCGTCCCTTGAACACCGGCTTGCGCTTGGCGGCGAGCGCGGCAAGGCCTTCGCGCAGATCCTCGGACTCGGCGCATACTTTCATGCGCGCACGTACCGCCTGCTCGTCGAGCTGGTTGGCGGCGATCTGATTGAGCGCCACCTTCATCGCCTGCAGCGCCAGCGGCGCGCCATTGGCCACGGTCGCCGCCAGCGCATCGACATGCGCCTTGAACTGGGCGCGCTCGACCAGCCAGTCGACATAGCCGACGCGCAGCAGCTCCTCGCCCTCGAACTCCTCGGCCAGCAGGTAGAACCGCTTGGCGACGCCGGGACCGACGCGCTCGATGAAGCGGCGCATGCCGCTGGGGTAGTAGTGCAGGCCCAGCCGCGCCGGCGGCACGAAGGCGCGCATGCCGTGGATGCCGACGCGGAAGTCGCAGGCGATGGCGAGATCGGTGCCGCCGCCATAGACGCCGCCGTTGAAGGCGCCGATGGTCGGTACGCGCAGCGACTCCAGGCGATCGCACAGCACCTCGAAGCCGCTCTTGCCCTGCGGCTCCTTCGCCGCGCCCTCCTTCGGCTGCGCCGCGCCGCGCGCGCGCAGGGTGCCGAGGTCGAAGCCGGCGCAGAAGGTCTTCTCGCCGGCGCCGGTCAGCACCAGCACGCGCACGTCGCCGGCCGTCTCGACCGTGTCGAGATGGCCCATCAGGGTGCGGATGTCGTCGTTGTCCAGGCGATTGTGCTTGGCCGGATTGTTGAGGGTGATGGTGGCCCGGGGGCCGTCTATGGTGAGCAGGACTGTGTCGGTCATGGCGGCCATTCTATCGTCCGCCAACGGGCACGTCAGCGGTCTCGCTGCCATCCTGATGACACGATCCGCCCGGTTGCCCTAGGCTGCACCGCCTTCAACCGGAGCGTCCGATGTCCCGCACCCCGCTGTTTCGGCTGCTGCGTCGTGGTCTTGCCGAAGCGGCCATGGGCGAACGCGACCTGTCGCGGCGGTCGTTCCTCAAAGGTGCCGGCGGATTGGCGGTCGCGGCCGGGCCGCTGGTGGCCTGCGCGGAGGCGGTCGCGCCGCCACAAGCGGCGCCACGCCC
>CAYNOF010000877.1:0-6552 GCA_964398335.1 uncultured Rhizobiaceae bacterium | reverse complement strand
CACCTCGGGACCGGGCTGGATGCCCTGGATGATCATCGCGCCGACCATCAGCGCCATGACGGCGTTGGAGGGGATGCCGAGCGTCAGCATCGGGATGAACGAGGTCTGCGCCGCGGCGTTGTTGGCCGCCTCCGGCGCCGCTACGCCCTCAATGGCGCCCTTGCCGAAGGCATCGCCGTACTTTGCCGCCGTCGCGGCGGATACTTTCTTCTCCAGCGTATAGGCCGAGAACGCCGCCAAGGTCGGACCGCCACCCGGCAGCACGCCCAGCACCGATCCGAGACTCGTGCCGCGGATCACCGGCCAGATCGAGCGCTTGAAATCCTGCAGCGACAGCAGGAGGCTGCCGACCCTGGCCGCGCCGTCGCGCATGTTCATGCGCTTCTCGAGGTTACCGATGATCTCGGCGATGCCGAACAGGCCCATGGCGATCGGCGCGAAGTCGATGCCGTCGCTGAGTTCCGGGATGTTGAAGGTATAGCGCTGCGCGCCGGTATTGACGTCGGTGCCGACCAGGCCGAACAGCAGGCCGAGGAACACCATGGCGATCGCCTTGACCACCGAGCCGCTGGCCAGCACGACCGCGGCGACCAGGCCCAGCGCCATCAGCGAGCAGTACTCGGCGGGACCGAATTTCTGCGCCATCGCCGTGAGCGCCGGCGCGAACAGCACGATCAGCAAGGTGCCCACCGTGCCGGCGAAGAACGAGCCCAGCGCCGAGACCGACAGCGCCGCGCCGGCGCGGCCTCGCCGCGCCATCTGGTAGCCATCGAGTGCGGTGACCACCGAGGAGGCCTCGCCGGGCAAATTCACCAGGATCGAGGTGGTCGAGCCGCCGTACTGCGCACCGTAGTAGATGCCGGCGAGCATGATCAGCGCCGAGGTCGGCGGCAGCTTGAAGGTCAGCGGCAGCAGCATCGCGATAGTCGCCACCGGGCCGATGCCCGGCAGCACGCCGATCAAGGTGCCCACCATGCAACCGATCAGGCAGTACAGCAGGTTCTGGAACGTCAGCGCGATCCCGAAACCCATGATGACATGGCCGAAAATATCCATGTCACCACACTCCCTGGACGACGTAGATGTTCATTTGCAGACCGAGCTTGAAGATGGCGACGCACATCGCGATGAGCACGACGCAGGACAGGACGGTCTCGATCACCTTGAATTCCTCGCCGCCCAGCGCGGAAAGGAAAATCAGGGCCACCAGCGCCGGCGCCATGCCCGCGCTCTCGAAGAGCAACGCGAAGACGACCACCCCGATGGTGATCATGGTGATCGGCTTCCAGCGCAGACGCTCGACCGGTTCGGCGGGCGCGATGATCGCGCGCACCAGGATGACCAGGCCCAGCGCGATCAGGATATAGCTCAGCATGCGGGGCACGTAGCCGGGCCCCATGCGGACGGCGGTACCCACCGCGAGGTTGCTGCCCATGGCCAGGGCAAGCGCGCCGAAGCCGGCAAACATCAGCCCGGACCATAGGTCCTTCGACAAAAGTCTGTTCACCCCAATCCCCCCTATCGGATCCCGGGGTGCGGTTGGATGTCCGCACGCGGTTTGTATGGTGACACCCGCGCATTAGCATGAGGTCTCTGACGCAGGACTGACCGAGCCGCGCGTCCGGATCGCACCGAAGAAATAATCTGCGTCGCCGGGAGAAAGTGGGCGCCCCGGTCAGTGAAATAGGCCGCCTACTGGTAGGGATCCGCCGCGTCGCGCAGGCCGTCGCCGAAGAACTGGAAGGCGAGGATCACCAGGATCACCGGTACCACCGGTAGCATCAGCCACCAGTTCACCGCCACGACATTGATGTCGGTGGCGTCGTTGAGCAGCACGCCCCAGGACACCAGCGGCGGCCGCAGGCCCAGGCCGAGGAAGGACAGCGCCGTCTCGGCCAGGATCATCGAGGGGATGCTGAGCGTCGCCGAGGCGATCAGGTGGCTCATGAAGCTGGGCAGCAGGTGCCGCCCGATGATGCGCTTGGGGCTGGCGCCCATCAGCAGCGCCGCGGTGGCGAAGTCCTCCTCGCGCAGGCTCAAGAGTTTCGATCGCACGGCGCGCGCCAGGCCGGGCCAGTCGAGCAGCGCCAGGATGATGGTGATGCCGAAATAGACCAGCAGCGGCGACCACGACACCGGCAGCGCCGCCGACAGCGCCAGCCACAGCGGCAGATGCGGGAAGCTCTTGATGATCTCGATGGTGCGCTGGATCACGTTGTCGATCCAGCCGCCGTAATAGCCGGCGATGCCGCCGATCACGAGACCCAGCACGAAGCTCAGCGTGACGCCGAACAGGCCGACGGTAAGCGAGATGCGCGCCGCATAGACGATGCGGCTGAACATGTCGCGCCCGAGCCGGTCGGTGCCGAGCAGGAAGAAGGTGCCGCCTTCGGCCGGGCAGACGAAATGGAAGCGGCCGGAGACCATGTCCCAGAATTCATATTCCTCGCCAAGGCAGAAGAAGCGCAGCTTCTGCACCTGCGTCGTGTCCTCGGTATAGATTCGCTGCAGCGTGTCGAGGTCGCGCTCCATCCTGTAGCCGTAGACGAACGGTCCGACGAACCTGCCCTCGTGGAACAGATGGATGCCCTGCGGCGGCGCGAAGATGCTCTTGGTGTGGCGCGTGGTCAGGTCGTAGGGCGCGATGAACTCGCTCATCAGCGTCGTGAGATACATGAACAGCAGGAAGAAGCCGCAGACGACAGCCGGCCGGTGGCGGCGCAGGCGCCACCACATCAGCTGCCACTGGTTGGCCATGTAGAAGCGTTCCTGCTCGGCCGTCAGCCGGTCGGCGACGTACGGATCCCACGGCTCCCTGGAGACGAAATGCTGCGGCTTGCTGGCGGCTGCCTGGGGCGCGGGCGCGTCGGTCATCGTCGCGGCCTCAACGCGTGGCACCGCCCTGCAGGCGGATGCGTGGATCGAGCGCCGCCAGCAGGAGGTCCGAGATCAGGGTGCCGATCACCGTGAGCACGGCGACGAACAGCAGGAAGGTTGCGGCGAGGTTCACGTCCTGGCTCTTCAGCGCCTCCAGCAGCATCGGTCCGGTCGTCGGCAGCGACAGCACCACCGAGACGATCACCGAACCCGAGATCACCTCGGGCAGGATGTGGCCGATATCGGCGATGAACGGGTTGAGCGCGTGGCGCAGCGGATACTTGATCAGCAGCCGCATCGGCGGCAGGCCCTTGGCGCGGCCGGTGACGACATATTGCTTCTGCAGCTCGTCGAGCAGGTTGGCGCGCAGGCGGCGGATCATGCCGGCGGTCCCGGCGGTGCCGATGACGATGACGGGAATCAGCAGATGCTCGAGAACCGAGCGGAACTTTGCCCAGCTCCACGGCTGATCGAGATACTGCGCATCCATCAGGCCGCCGACCGAGACGCCGAAATAGACCTTGCCGATGTAAAGCAGCACCAGCGCCAGCAGGAAGTTCGGCGTCGCCAGGCCGATGAAGCCGATGAACGAGGCCAGGTAGTCGCCCGGCCGATACTGGTGCGTGGCGGCATAGACGCCGATGACGAACGAGACGATCCAGATGAAGGCGATGGTCGCGCTTTCCATCATGATGGTCAGCAGCATGCGGTCGCCGATCAGCTTCGACACGGGGATCTGGTCCTGGCACGACAGGCCGAAATCCCACGAGAAGATGCCCTCGACCCAGTGCAGGTATTGCAACCACACCGGCTGGTCGAGGCCATAGAGGTGGCGAATCTGCTCGGCCTTGCGCGTTGCATTGGGATCACCGCGCGCCATCAGCTCGTCGATGACCGTCGTGACGCAATCGCCCGGCGGCAGATTGATGATGAAGTAGACCAGCGCGCTGATGACGAACAGCGTCGGGATCATGATCAGGAGGCGCTTGACGATGTACGACAGCATGTCTCAGCGGCCTTCCGACGGAGCTGAAGCGTACGGCTCGGGCGCGCGTGGACGCAGCACCGGATGCAGGCCGGTGCGCCCCGAGCGCCAGTCGCGCAGCTCCTGGGCCGTCACCGGCGCGCCGTCGGGCGCCGCGTGCAGCCATTCGACGGCAAAGAACGCCGCGCCGAGGCAGCCATAGAGCAGGAGCACCGCGGCGACGAAGCGCATGTCCCAGCTACGCGAACGGCGGCGTCGCTCTTCCGCGAGGCTGCGCATGTCGTGGATGGCGAAGCGTGACGGCATGTTCATCGCGCGTTGTCCAGCCAGAACGAGTCGAGCCGGTAGACCCCGAAGTGCGAACTGGGAATCCAGTTGTAGATGCCCTTGTCCGGCACGTTGCGCAGATGCGGACTCCTCACCACCGGCTGCTGAACGCCCGACACGATGCCGATCGAGAACACCAGATCGGCATGCAGCTGCAGCAACTCGTGCCAGATCTTCTCCTGCTCCTTGGGATCGGCGGACTTCTCCCACCTTTCAGCCAACTCGTTCATGTGCCGGACGCTCGGCAAGTCGACCGGTTCGCCCGACTTGCCATAGGTCTCACGGTATTGCCCCCAGGCCGGGCACCACCTCGTGGTCTGAGTCAGACAGGCGAGGTCGGACGGGTCGGACGTGGCGCTGGAAAGGCCATTCTCCCAGCCATTGTCGACCGTCATCTGCGTCTCGCCGGCATAGAGCCGGGCGCGCAGGTCCTGGCGGTCGCGGGCCCGCACATACAGCTTGATGCCGACCTTCTTCCAGGTGTCGGCAACCAGCTGCAGCACGTCGGCCTCCTCGCTCACCTGCCCGTCCGTCTCCAGCAGGATGTGCAGCGGCCTGCCATCGGGCAAGAGGCGGATGCCCAGATCGTCACGCTTGCGGAGGTTGCCCGTCCTGCCGTCGGGCAACTGGAGCTCTATCTTGTCGAGCAGCCGGTTGGCCTCCTTGATGTCGAAATTGGCCCACTTGGTCGCATACTCGGGACGATAGAGCGGCGATTGCGGGCGCACCGTGTTCTGCGAAGGCTGCGCCAGGCCGACATAGAGCAGCTCGTTGATCTCCTCGCGATCGATCGCCATCGACAACGCGCGACGGAAATTGGGCTGTCGAAACAGCGCGCGATACACAGGATCCTTGACCGTAAGATTGGGGAAGATGGCGATGTTGCTGCCCAATGCCGTGTCCCACAACTTCACCTCGAAGCCGAATTGCTTCGCGCCCTTGCGCAGGAACGTGTAGTCCGAGAACTTGAGGTAGCGCGCCTGCAGGTCGCTTTCGCCCGAGCCGGCCTTGAGCGAGATCAGCTGGGCGCTGGCGATGTTCATCACGATGCGATCGAGATAGGGCAGTTGCGTGCCCTGGCTGTCGACGCGGTGATAGTACGGGTTGCGCTCGAAGACGAAGCGCTGCGATGGCGGCTTCGTCTTCAGCACGAAAGACTCGAGCGTCGGCAGGTCCGGGTTCTCGTTGCGGTACATGTCGTCGAGGCGATTGTGCAACGGCGCCCAGCCGCGCGGGCCATACTCCTTGAGCACCTTCTCGAGGAATGCCGGATCGGCGTACTTCTTGTGGAACTTCTTGAGGTAGTGCGCCGGCCGGAAGATGAACAGCGGCGAGGGCCGGGCAAGCGCCTCCAGGAATCCGGGATTGGGCTGATCCCAGGTGTATCTGATGGTCGTGGCGTCGATGATGTCGACCTTCGGCGGCTTGCCGTCGACCATCATCTCGATCGGCGGACCAACCGGCGACAGGTCCTCATTGTTGGCGACGTCCTCCCAGAAGTAGCGGAAATCTTCCGTCGTGAACGGTTCACCGTCGGACCACTTGTGTCCCGGCCGCAGCTTCAGGGTGAAGATGCGCCCTTCCTCGACGTTGACGCTCTCGAGGATGTCGGGCTTGAGCTCGAACTTGTGGTTGAAGCCCACCAGCCGGCTGTAGCCGTAGACCACCATCATGCGCACATCGCGCGGCGTGGCCATCAGCATGGTGATCTCGCCACCCTGCTTGCCGGGGCCGTCCTTGCCGGCGAACTCGGTCACCACCAGCGGGTTCCTGGGCAGGCGCTGCTCGACCGGCGGCATCTGGCCGGCCTTCACCTTGTCGGCGAACAGCGCGGTTTCCTTCGGTGCCGTCTGCGCAGCGGCGGCGGCAACCCACAAAAGCGCGACGATCAGCCCGAAGACGACGCGTTTCATCACGCAGCCCTCTCGGAAGGACGTCCGAGTAGGCCGGCGCCTGCGCGCACAAAGTGACTGTTGCCGAGGTCGAGCCACTCGAGCGGCGTCGCCTCGCTCTCGGTGAAGGGCGCGGGCCATTCCGACGGGATCGAGGCCTTGCCCTCCATCAGCGCGCCGAGATCGAGCCGCTTGGAGGGATCGGGCTCGGGCACCGCCGCCAGCAGCGCCTTGGTGTAGGGATGCACGGGATTGCGGAACAGCTCGCGGCCCGGCGCCAGCTCTACCAGGCGGCCGGCGCACATCACGGCGATACGGTCGGCGATGTAGTCGACCACCGCGAGGTTGTGGCTGATGAAGAGATAGGTCAGGCCCAGCTTGTCCTGCAAATCCTTCAGCAGGTTGAGGATCTGCGCCTGGATCGACACGTCGAGCGCCGAGACCGGCTCGTCGCAGATCACCATGTCGGGG
>CAYNOF010000876.1:0-1281 GCA_964398335.1 uncultured Rhizobiaceae bacterium | reverse complement strand
TCGGCGCCGGGCCACATGGAGCGCCATGCCTTCGGGCCGTAGCCCTGCGACAGGAACCAGGCGAGATGGAAGTGATCCTTCGCCATGCTCAGGCAGCCGACTTCTTCGGCAGGCTCGCGACAAACTCGGCCTGGCTCATCGCCAGGTCGGGACGGTGACCACGGTCGCGATAGAATTTCTCGTAGATCTTGAATTCCTCCAGCACGCGGCGCAGTTCGCTGACCGCGTCGTCATGCAGGTCGACCCGCGCATCGATGTCGAAATGATCCGGCTCCGAGGCAACGAAGATCGCCGCCGACCGCTCGGTGAGATGGCCGTCGGTGCCGACCTGCCCGCCGGCATCGCGCCCGCCTTCGAGCGCGGCCAGCAGCCGGAATTCCAGCTCCGCTGCAGGATCCCTGAGGTAGCCGGCGACAATGCCGTCGATCACCTTCTGGCCGGCGAGCACGTTGCCGAACGCCACGAAGCCATCGCCTTCGTGATGGCCCGCCCACGGGCGGCAGCCGGGCCCGGTGTGCGCGGCGGTCTTGCCCTCGCGGTCGATGATGGCGATCTGGCGCCAATCGTGATCGGCATCGTCGGCCTTCAGCGCGGCCATCACGCCCGCCGGCGCCATGCCCTGCTCGAGCAATTCGAGCGCGATCAGGTCATTGTCGCGCTTCACATACGCTTGGGTCTTGCAGACGCCGGCGCCGAAGCGGATGCCCTCGCAGCGGCCACCGGCGGCGATCGAGAAGGTGGTGATGCCGAGGCCGAGGCGGCCGCTGTTCGGACAGCGTGCGATGATCGAGAAGGTCATGACTTACGCCGCCGCCGTCTTGAGGGTTGCCATGAAGGACTCCTGCCCGAGCGCATTGCGCGGATTGCGCCCGCGCTCGGCGTAGTAGGCCTCGTACTGCTTGTAGACCGCCCAGACGCGCCGCAGCTCGTCGATCGCCTTGTCGTGCAGATCGACGCGCAGGTCGATGTCGGGATGGATATGACGCGAGGAGACCTGAAGCGCCGCCGAACGCTCGGTCCGGTGGGTCGTCGCATTGCCCTGCCCGCCCGCGTCGCGGCCGTGCTCGAGCGCCAGCAGCAGCCGGTGCTCGAGGTCGGCGTCGGGCTCGGCGAGGAAGCCCTTGGCGATCGCCTCCACGACGTGTTGGCCGCGCAAGCCGTTGCCGGTGGCGATGTAGTTCGGACCGGTCACCTCGCCCGCCCAGCCGCGCACGTTGGCGCCGGTATAGGCCGCCACCACCCCGATGCGATCGATCACGCCGATCTGGCGATAGCTGTGAT
>CAYNOF010000875.1:0-3614 GCA_964398335.1 uncultured Rhizobiaceae bacterium | reverse complement strand
CCGAGATCCTCTACTTCACGCGCGTGGTCACGGTCGCCGGCCCCTATCACCGCGCCGAGCGGCTGATCATGCAAAGCATGGATGCCTTCGACGAAACCAGCTTCGCCGGCACCTCCGTGCCGGCGAGCTTCACCGCGACCTAGGCGAAGGCGGTGCTGGTGTGCAGCAAGGACCGGGTGAAACCGGGTACGCTGTGGGCAGCCCTGAAACAGGGGCAGCCGCCCGACTGGCTGGTCGAGCGGCCGCTGGATCCCAAATCGGGGTATCGGCTCTACACGCTGCGCTAGACATGTCGTCCTGAGCTCAAGGACCTCAAACGAAAGCGGCGCCGGAGATCATCCGGCGCCGCAACTCTCTGACTATTCGACCGCTGGGTCCTTCGCTGTGCTCGGGACGACTGCGTGTCACTCGGCCGGCGCCATCCGCGACGGCACGAGGCGGCCGGAATCGAGCGCCAGCGAGCGGTCCTCGCCGGCCTCGTGATACTCGGCGTCCTGGTTGACCTGCCAGACGTCCCACTTGCGGTGACCGGCGAGGATGTTCTCCGCCGCCAGCAGCGCCGTCATCATGGCGTGGTCCTGGTTGTTGTACTTGTGCATGCCGTTGCGGCCGACGAGGTGCAGGCCGGGCATGTCCTTCTCGATCCACTCCCGCACCACCTGGACGTTCTGCTGGTAGTGGTCGTCGTAGACCGGGTAGGCCTTGGGCTGGCGGATGACGTGGCCGTCGACCATGTCCTCGTTGGCGGCGAGGCCGAGCTGCACCAGCTCCTTGCGCGCCAGCGCGACGAGGTCCTCGTCCCTGGCGGTCCACAGATCGTCGCCCTCGAAGCAGAAATACTCGAGGCCGTAGCAGTTCAGGCTCTGGTCGGGCACCAGGTCGGGCGACCACGACTTGAAGTTCTGGATGCGGCCGACCTTCACGCCCGGCTCGTGGATGTAGATCCAGTTGTCGTCGAAGCGGCCCTTGTCCTTCACGACCAGCGCGACGGTGATGAAGTCGCGGTAGCGCAGGGCGCGGGCGGCCTTCAGCACCTCGGCCGGCGGCGCCGGCTGCAGATACTCGGCGAGATCGGCGATGGCGGCGCTGGAGACGACGTTGTCGGCGACGTGGCTGTGCTCGGCGCCCGCCGTGTCCTGCGTCGTCACCGTCCAGCGGCCGCTGGCCGCATCACGCGACAGGCCGACGACGTCGTGGCCGCGATGCACGTGGTTGCCGGCGCGCTCGACATGGGCGGCGGCGGCCTCCCACATCTGGCCCGGCCCGAGGCGGGGATAGCGGAAGCTGTCGATCAGCGTCTTGATCGTGGCTTCCTTCGACTTCGGCTTCTTGGGGAACAGCGCGTTCATCACGGCGGTGCCCAGCGACAGGCCCTTGATGCGCTGCGCCGCCCAGTCGGCCGAGATCTCGTCGCATTTCATGCCCCACACCTTCTCGGTGTAGGTCTTGAAGAAGATGCCGAACAGGCGCCGGCCGAACTGGTTGGTGACCCAGTCCTGGAAGCTCTTGGGCCTGGCGATCGGCATCAGCTTGGCCTTGCCGTACGAGGCCATGCACAGGATCGACTCGACGATGCCCAGTTTCATCAGCGCGTCGAACGCCTTGAGCGGGTAATCGAACAGCTTGCGCTGGTAGAAGATGCGCGACTTGCGCGGCCGGTTGACGAACTGGTCGCCCAGGATCTCGTCCCACAGGGCCTCGATCTCGCGCGACTTCGAGAAGAAGCGGTGGCCGCCGATGTCGAAGCGGAAGCCCTTGTAGCTCTCGGTGCGCGAGATGCCGCCGACATTGACGGGGTCGCGCTCCAGCACGGTGACCGGCGCGCCCGCCTTGGAGAGATGGTAGGCGGCGGTCAGCCCGGCCGGGCCGGCGCCGATGCAGATGGTCGAGGCCTTGGGGGTGGTCATGGAGCGGGGATCTCTCAGCGGGAGAAGAGGCGCATCAGCCTGCTGCGCAGGCCGACGTTGAACGAGAACGCGCTGTGCGCGGCGTAGGAGTAGAAGGTGACCAGGCCGGTCGCCGTGACATGGGCGATGAAGCCGACATGCAGCGCGACGCCGGCGAGATGCACCGGCGAGGCGAGGCCGATCGAGCCGGCGAGGCCGACCAGGCCGTAGGCGATCAGCGAGGTCAGCGATATGCCGCCGACGGAAACGAGGGCGAAAGTGCGCAGCTGGGCGCCGGCCGAACGGCCCTGAAAGCTGAAGTTGAAGGTGTAGTTCAGGCCGAAATTCACCAGCATGCCGCTGGCCGCGCCCAGCGCGACCGCCAGCCAGTAGGGCACCACCGCGGCAATCGCCGGCACCGAGTACAGCGTCTTGCCGACGCCGATATTCACCAGCGCGGCCAGCCCGCCGAACACCACGAAGGTCGCGAAGCGGCGCGATACGAACATCGCGATGGTCGCCTGCACGAAGTGCGTCAGGCGATCGGCGATGGGCGGCTGGGTTGAGCGCGAATCGGGGAGGGCAACGCCGGTGGCCACCACCGGCTCGGCAGGCGCGAGGGACATGGAAATCGAACCCGGACTATGAATTTGTAATAGTTTCAGCAGGATATTTAACAAATTTGAACTCCCATCGCAAGAAGTTCTCGGGTTGGTTCCGGCAGCGACAATGTAGAGAAACGGGGCCGTCCTGTGCGGCCAATTGGGTCCAAATCAGATTGATTCAGCCAGGCGTACGAAATCGGAGACGGCGAGTTCCTCGGCCCGGGCGGTGGGCGACAGGCCCAGCCGGCCGAGCACGGCCTCCGGCTCCGCGACGATGCTCCGGAGGCTGCTGCGCAGCATCTTGCGGCGCTGGCCGAAGGCGGCGGCGGTCACCGCCTCCAGCCGGGCCAGATCGCCGGTGACCGCCGCCCGGGGCCGCAGGCGCACCACGCTGGAGACGACCTTGGGCGGCGGCACGAAGGCGGAGGCGGCGATGTCGAACAGCGGCGTGACCTCGCAGACATGCTGCGTCAGGACGGAGAGCCGCCCGTAGGCCTTGGAGCGCGGTCGGGCGGCCAGCCGCTCGACCACCTCCTTCTGGAACATCAGGGTGAAGGACTCGAAGGCCTCGGCCTGGCGCAGCCAGCCGATCAGCAGCGGCGTGGCGACGTTGTAGGGCAGGTTGGCGACGATGCGCCGCGGCGGCTCGCCGAGGCCGGCGAGGTCGACCGCCAGGGCGTCGCCCTCGCGCACTTCCAGGCGGTCGGGGAAGGCAGCGGCCAGATCGGCGAGCGCGGCGACGGCGCGGCGGTCGCGCTCGACCGCCACCACCCTGACGGCGCCGCAGCGCAGCAGCGATCGGGTCAGCCCGCCGGGGCCGGGGCCGACCTCGATGGTCGTGCCGGTGGACAGGTCGCCGGCGGCGCGCGCGATGCGGTCGGTGAGGTTGCCGTCGAGCAGGAAATGCTGGCCCAGCGCCTTGCGCGCCGCGAGCTCGTGGCGGGCGATCACCGCGCGCAGCGGCGGCAGGCTCGCCAGACGCTCGGCGTCGGTGGCCTCAGGCACGGCGGCGGCGCGCCATCTCGCTCGCCATGTCGAGCGCGGCCAGGAAGCTGGTCGGATCGGCGCGCCCGCTGCCGGCGATGTCGAGCGCCGTGCCGTGGTCGGGCGAGGTGCGGATGAA
>CAYNOF010000874.1:0-18346 GCA_964398335.1 uncultured Rhizobiaceae bacterium | reverse complement strand
GCACCGTTCTCGCCGACGATGCCGGTGATCGAGCCCTTGGCGACCTTGAGCGACACGCCCTTGTTGGCGCGTACCGCTCCGAACGACTTGTCGATGCCGCGCAGCTCGATCGCGGGAGCCGCGCCGGACTCCGGCCTCACCCTGAGGAGCGCCCGTAGGGCGCGTCTCGAAGGGTGGGCAACGGCGTGGTTGTTGCCCATGCTTCGAGACGGCCGCTGCGCGGCCTCCGCAGCATGAGGTCGAGGCTTGCCGTCACGGGCAAGTGTTGTCGCTCATGTAGTCGTGGACCTTGATCGAGCCGGAGATGATGCCGGCCTTCACCGTGTCCATCTGGCGGCGCATCGGCGGCGTGACCAGCTTGTCGTTGTACTGGTCGAGCGCCCAGTCGACGCCGCCTTCCTTGAGGCCCAGCACCTGCAGGCCGGGCTTCCACGTGCCGGCCTTGGCCGCCTGGAAGCTCTGGTAGGCGACGAGGTCGACGCGCTTGACCATCGAGGTCAGCATGGTGCCGGGATGCAGGTGGTTCTGGTTGGAATCGACGCCGATGCCCAGCTTGCCGCGATCCTTGGCCGCCTGCAGCACGCCGATCCCGGTGCCGCCGGCCGCCGCGTAGATCACGTCGACGCCGCGATCGAACTGGCCCTTGGCGAGTTCGGCGCCGCGGCCCGGATCGTTCCACGCCGCCGGCGTCGTGCCGGTCATGTTCTGGATCACCTCGATCTTGGGATTGGCGTAGCGCGCGCCCTGCACATAGCCGCAGGCGAAGCGGCGGATCAGCGGGATGTCCATGCCGCCGACGAAGCCGACCTTGCCGGTCTGCGAGGCCAGCGCCGCCAGCACGCCGACCAGGAACGAGCCTTCCTGCTCCTTGAACAGCACCGACTGCACGTTGGCCAGGTCGACCTTGCTGTCGATGATGGTGAAGCGGATCTTGGGGAATTCCTTGGCGACCTTCTCCAGCGCCACCGCCTGCGAGAAGCCCACGGCGATGATCGGGTCCTGCCCGCGCTGGGCGAAGCGGCGGTGCGCCTGCTCGAACTGCGTCTCGTTCTGCGGCTCGAACTCGGCCACGTCGAGCTTGCTCTCGGCCTTGAACTTGCCGGCGCCCTGGGCGACGCCCTCGTTGAACGATTTGTCGAACTTGCCGCCGGTGCTGTAGACGACCGCCGGCTTGATCGCGGTCTGGGCCTGCGCGGTGCCGGCGGCCCCGACGACGGCGAGGATGGCAACCCAACGCAAGACGTCACGCTTCATGAAGCCCTCCCACGGGAATTGCTGCGGAAGTGTGAACCGACTTCGCCTGCAACGCTACTGGGACCGCCGGCGGTCCCAATCAGGCAAACACGTCAGGAACATACCGTCCCGCCCGTTCCATCTGCACAAGCCATGCCGCGGCCTGTTCCTCGGTGCAGCTCACGGCCTCGCGATAGATGTCCTCCAGCGTCTTGCGCACGGCCGGCGCCATGTACTGGCCGTCGCCGCAAAGGAAGAAGATCGCGCCCTTGCGGAAGACGTCGCGCACGAGCTCGCGCTCCTGCCACAACCGGTGCTGCACGAAGGTGATCTCGCCCTCGGGCTTCTTGAAGAAGGCCGGGTACAGCGTCACCACGCCTTCCTTCTGCCAGCCCTCCAGCTCGTCGCGATAGAGCAGGTCGACGTCGGGATGGTCGCAGCCGAAGAACAGCAGCGCCGGCCCGGCCTTCTCGCCGGCCCGGTGCCGTGCGGCGCGCTCCTGCACGAAGCCGCGGAACGGCGCCAGGCCGGTGCCGGCGCAGATCATCACGATGGGCGTCGCGTTGTCGGCCGGCGGGTGGAACGGCACGTTGGGCGTCTTGATCGCCACCGGCACCTGGTCGCCCTGCTTCAGCCGCGCGAGATAGCTCGAGCACGTGCCGCGGAAGCGGCCGCGGCCCGACCAGGCCGGCGCGTCGACCACGGCGACCGTGAGGCTGCAGGTCGTGGCGCCGGCGCGCGGCGAGGAGGAGATCGAGTACTGCCGCACGCGCATCGCCGGCAGCATCTCCAGGAACTCGCCCAGCCCGATCTGGCAGGATTCGTAGTGCTCGAGGATGTCGAGCACCGAGACGCGCTTCTTCAGCACCGCGGTTTCGTACAGCGCCGCGTTGTTGGCCACCGCCGCCAGCTCGGCGGCGTGCGGCGGGCAGGGGTTGGTCGCCGCCAGCCGCTCGACGTTCTTGCGCGTCGCCGGCGCCGACAGCTCGACGTGATGGCCCAGCAGCTCGCGTACGGTCACCGGGCGGTCGGTCGGCAGCGACGCGGCCATGGCGCCGCGGTTCGAGCGCAGCACGATGGCGGCGTCGGGGCTCAGCCCCATGCGCTTTGCGGCGCGTTCGACCAGCTCGGGATGGTTCTCCGGCAACACGGCGAGATAGTCGCCGGCGGCGTAGGTGACGCCCTCGGGCAGCGTGAACTCGATGTGCCGCTTGGAGCGGCCCAGCGGCGAGGTCATGTCGACCAGCTCGCGGTTCTCGCCGATGGTGGCGAAGTCGAGCTTGTTCTCCTCGACCAGCGCGATGCTCGAATGCGGCACCACCTCGACGGCGTAGAGCGGGCCGGAGGCGACGTCGGCCGACGCGACGCCCAGCGCCGACGACACGGCGGGCCAGAAATCGGCATACCATTTCTCGAAATCGCCGAAGAAATCGGCACGCGCGTCGCCTTCGCCGCGGCTCAGGATCGCCTGCGCGCCGGCATTGTCGAGGCGCTCGGCGATCTCCCGGGGGATCGCCTGGTAGGTCAGGTTCCAGTCACGGTTGCCGCAGCCGAACAGCGCATAGCGCACGCCGACCAGCGATCCGTCGGGCACGCCGGCCAGCCAGGTCGCGAACTTGCGCGCATTGTCGGGCGCCTGGCCGTTGTAGGAGGCGGTGACGATGCCGACCGCGCCTTCCTTGGGCAGCATGCCGGCGTAGTCGTCGAGCGGCGCCACCTTTACAGCGTAGCCGCGCGCCTGGCCGTCGCTGGCGATGCGCCGCGCGAAAGCCTCCGACGAGCCGGAGTTCGAGCCGTAGAGCAGCAGCAGCGGCGTGCCGTGCGAGGGCGCCGAGGGCTTCGACGCATCGGCCGCAGCGATGGTCGCCGCCGGCGCGGTGCGCGTGGCCGAGCTGCGCGCCACCTGCTTGCGCACGCGGGCGTAGATCTTCACGCCGTCGGGCTTGAGCGTCAGCGTCTCCTTGACCACCAGGTCGTAGGGACCGGTGCGGCGGATGTCGAAGCGCTGCAGCATCATCGCCATCACCAGCAGCGCCTCCTGCCAGGCGAAGGCGCGGCCGATGCAGGAGCGCACGCCGTTGCCGAAGGGCAGCCAGGCATGGCTCGGGATGCCCTCGCGCTTCTCGGGTGCGAAGCGATCGGGATCGAAGCGCTCGCCGTCCGGCCACACGCTCTCGTCGCGATGCAGCGCCGGTGTGAGCACGATCAGCACGTCGCCCTTCTTCAGGGGGTAGCGGCCGGCCAGCGTGGTGTCGTCCTTGGGCCACAGCGAGAAGGCCGGTGCCGTCGGCCAGACGCGCAAGGTCTCGCGCAGGATCTGGTCGAGATAGGTGAGCTTGCCGATATCCTCGAAGCGCGGCGCCCGGTCGCCCAGCACCGCGTCGACCTCGGCACGCGCCCTGGCCATCACCTCGGGATGCTCCAGCAGCAGGTGCGTGGCGAAAGACAGCAGGCCGCTGGTGGTCTCGTGGCCGGCGATCAGGAAGGTGATGAGCTGGAAGCGGATATTGTCGTCGTCGAGCCGGTCGCCGGTGAGCGGATCCTTGGCCGTCAGCATCAGGCCCAGCAGGTCGCGCGGCGCTTCGTCGGGGCTCAGCCGGCGGCGCTCGGCGATGAGATCGTCGACGATCTTCATCATCAGCCGCACATCGGCGTCGTACTGGCGCTGGGTCAGCAGCATCAGGCGCGTCTGCAGCGGCACGCGGCTGGCGCGGCTGCCGGCCTCGCCCAGCGCGCGCACCATCGCCTCGACGAAGGGATGCATCTCGCGCTGGTAGAACGAGTTGAAGCGGTAGGCGAAGCCGCACAGCGCGATGGTGTCGAGCGTCAGTCGCGTCATGTTGTCGGCGACGTCGACCGGCGAGGTCGGCCCATAGCGCTCCCAGCGCGTCAGCATCTGGTCGGCGATGTCGAGCATGTCGTCGAAGTAGTTGCGCATCGCCGCCGGACCGAAGGCGGGCATCAGCAGGCGGTGCGCCTTGGCCCAGTTCGGCTCGGTGTTGTAGGCGGTGAAGAGACCGTCGCCGGCGAAGTCCCTGATGTGCTTGAGCGGGCCGGAGACGTATTTCTCGAAGCGGCTCTCGTCGCAGGCATCGGCGACGATGTCATGGCCGCTGACGATCAGCACCGAGCGGCCGGGGAAGGCGAGCCTGTAGATCGGCCCGTACTGGCGCGCCAGCTTCATCATGTTCTGGATCGGCACGTCGAGGCCGACATCCGGCACGTTGCCGACGATCGGACGCACGGGTGGCTGCGGAATCGACGAGCCGGCCATCGTCATTTGGGGGTCCCCTCCCGATACACGGTTGGGAACCACCATAGGCGACGGCCGGCTGTCTTGCCCAGCCGGGCGAATCGCTACTCCTTGCGCGGCAGCTCGATGCCGAGGACCGTCACGCCCGTCGACGCCGCACCCTGGGTGCTCGCGCCCTGGTCGGAGCGGCCGTTGGCGGTGAGGCTGTTGGTGCTCAGGCCGTTGGCGGTGAGGCTGTTGACCGTAAGCGCAGCCGACGCACCGTGCGCGACGGAGAGCAGGGTCGCGGCAATCAGCGCGGCAAACGATACGTTGCGGAACATACGCGTAACTCCACTTGGTTCTGGACGCCGGCCCATTGCCGTTCGTCGGGGGCCGCACAGTGCCGGCGTCGCGTCACATCGCGATCTCGTCGGGCGGCACGTTGTGTCTCGTCGGCAACGACCGAGGGCTGCCTTGCCAAGCGCCGGGCTTTGCGTCGAAATGACCGGGCGCGGAAACAACAACCGATGTCAGCCGCGCGGCAGAACGGGAGGGTGCGATGACGCGGCTTGGCGGCGTGGACGCCAGTTTCCTCTACTTCGAGACTCCCGAGACCCCGATGCATGTCGCGGGCTTCACGCTCTACGACCTGCCGGAGGGCTACCAGGGCACGTTCTACGAGCGCTTCCGCGATCTCATGGTGGGCCGCCTGCATCTCGTGCCTGTCTTCAGCAAGAAGCTCTCGCCCACCATCCTCGACATCCATCATCCGAGCTGGATCGAGGATCCCAACATCGACATCTCCTATCACATCAAGCGCGCCACCCTGCCGTCGCCGGGCAATCGTCAGCAGCTCGAGGCGATGATCGCCGATCTGCATGCGCAGACGCTCGATCGCAGCCGGCCGCTGTGGCAGTTCGTGGTGATCGACGGCATCGAGACCGGCCAGGTCGCGCTCTATTCCAAGGTGCATCACGCCGCGGTCGATGGCGGCGCCGGCATGGTGATCACCAACGCGATCTATGACCTGACGCCCGAGCCGCGCCAGGTGAAGCCGCCCGAGCCCAAGCCCGCCAGCACCTCGGTGCCGTCGGGCAATCCGGTGGCCGATCTCGTGACCTCGATGGTGCGCTTTCAGCTCGACATGATGCGCGCGGCGCCCGAGGTGATGAGCAACGTCGCCGGCATGTTCTTCCCCAAGGTGGCGAAGGACCAGCCGATGGACGCGTACCTGCCGAAATCGCCGGTCAAGGACATGCCGACCCTGCTGGCGCCGAAGTCGATCTTCAACGTCACCATCACCAAGGAACGTTCCTACGCCGCGCGATCGTTGCCGCTGGCCGACGCCAAGGCCATCGCCAAGGCGACCGGCGGCAAGCTCAACGACGTGGTGATGGCGATCTGCTCGGGCGCGCTGCGCCGCTATCTGCTGGGCCGCCACGCGCTGCCCAGCGAGCAGCTCGTCGCCTTCGTGCCGATCTCGCTGCGCGAGCTCGGCAACACCGACCTCAACAACCAGGTCTTCGGCATGATGTGCGGATTGGCGACGCATATCGCCGACCCGCTGGAGCGGCTGAAGGCGATCCAGGCCTCCTCGGCCGACGCCAAGCAGATCGCCGGCGGGCTGAAGAACGCCATGCCGCAGGACTACGCCTTCTTCGGCGCGCCGTTCCTGATGCGCGGGCTCACCGAGCTCTACGGCCGCTCGGGCCTGGCGGACGTGATCCCCATGGCCTGCAACGTCTGCATCTCCAACGTGCCCGGGCCGCCGGTGCCGCTCTATGGCGCGGGGGCCAAGGTCGCGGCGCTCTACCCGGTGTCGATCCCGACCCATGGCTGCGCCCTGAACCTCACCGTGCAGAGCTATCTCGGCAACCTCGATTTCGGCCTCACCGCCGATCGCAAGGCGGTGCCGGATATCGGCGTGATGGGCGACTATCTCCTGGAATCCTACGCCGAACTGAAGGAAGCGGCGTCGCCCGCCAAGGCTTGAATTCGGTCACCGGACCTTCATATTCACCACACCGGCTCACCACAGCGAGACCCTGAATGACCGCTGCCTCCGAGGCGATGCGCCCGCCGTCCCGAACCTTGCTGTTCCTCGAGGGGCGCGCGCTGTGGGAGCTGGGCGCCTTCGTCGGCTCGCTGCCCTTGCTCCATGCCGCCCCGCGCGGCGACGGCCACCCCGTGCTGGTGCTGCCCGGCCTGATCGCCAGCGATGTCTCCACGCGGCCGTTGCGCGGCTTCCTGAAAGGCCGCGGCTACTCGGCCCATGGCTGGGGCCTGGGCCGCAACCTCGGGCCGCGCGAGGGCGTCGAGGAGGGCATGCGCGAGCGCCTCCTGGAGCTGCACCGGCGTCACGGCCGCAAGGTCAGCCTGATCGGCTGGAGCCTGGGCGGCGTCTTCGCCCGCGAACTGGCCAAGCAGGAGCCGCAGGCGGTGCGCCAGGTGATCACCCTGGGCAGCCCGTTCGCCGGCGACCCGCGGGCGACCAACGCCTGGCGTGTCTTCGAATGGGCCAGCGGCCAGAAGGTGCCGGAGCGCGGCTCCAGCCGTATCGACCGGCTGCGCGAGCCGCCGCCGGTGCCGACCACCGCGATCTACAGCCGCGACGACGGCATCTGCGCCTGGCAGGCCTGCCGCGAGGTGGCCGGCCCGATGGTCGACAACATCGAGATCATCGGCAGCCATTGCGGCCTGGGCCACAACCCCGCCGCCGTCTACGCCATCGCCGACCGCCTGGCGCAGGCCGAGGATGGCTGGAAGCCCTTCGTCCGCGAAGGCTGGAAGCGCGCGGTCTATCTCGATCCCGATCGCGCCTGAATCCGCGTCGTCCTGCGCTGCGGTCAGGACGACAGTCTGAGCAACACCTCGATGGTGTGCAGGCCCAGGCCTGCGAGGCCGCCGATCAGCGCGCCGTTGAAGCGGATGTATTGCAGGTCGCGGCCGACATTGAGCTCGATCATGCGGATCAGCTGATCGACCTGCCACGACTTCACCTGGTCGGCGACGAAGCGCGAGATGCCGCTCTTCTGGTTGGCGACGAAGGTGCGCAGCACCGTCACCATGCCTTCGTTGATGTCGGCGCGGATCGAGGAATCCTCGCTGAGCTTGCGGCCGACCTCGACCAGCAGGTCGGTGAGCGCACCGCGCATGATCGATGATGGCGATTGCGTCTCCTGCTCGATGAAGCTGCGCACGCTCTCCCAGATGCCTTCGGCCAGCGTGCGGATCTCCGGCCGCGCCAGCAGGTCGCGGCGCAGCCCGTCGAGACGGTCTGCGTAATCGGGCGCGGTGCGCAGCTTGTCGATGAAGCCGGCGATGAAGCGATCGAACTCGCCGCGCACCGCGTGGTTGTCGTCGGCGCGCACCTCCTCGAGGAACGACGACACCGCGGTCACCAGCCGCCGCAGCACATAGGCGTCGGCCTGGAACAGGCGGAACAGGGTCGGCAGCTCCTGGCGGATCTTGTCGCGGATCGCATCGAGCGCTTCGGCGTTGCCGAGCAACTGGCCCAGCGCCACCAGCAATTCGTCGAGGATGCGCTGGTGCCGGCGATCGTGGGTCACGGCGTCGAGCAGGCCGGCGGCCAGCGGTGCGACCTCGACCGTCTCCAGCCGCTCGACCACGCGCTTCGCCAGGAAGCCGCGCAGGCCCGAGCCGTCCATGGCGTTGAGGGCCTGGGGCAGCAGGCGCAGCACGAAGCGCGCGAGGTCGTCGCTCTGGCGGCGATCCGCCAGCCAGGCCGAGATCATCGACGCGAAGTCGACCTCACGCAGCTTGGTGGCCACCGGCTGGTCGGCGAGGAAGTGGCGCTCGATGAACTCGCCCAGGCTGTCGGCAATGCGCGCCTGGTTGCGCGGCACGATGGCGGTGTGCGGGATCGGCAGGCCCAGCGGCCGGCGGAACAGGGCGACGACGGCGTACCAGTCGGCCAGGCCGCCGATTGCCGCCGCCTCGGCGAAGGCGGCGAGGAAGGCGAAGGCGGGGTGAAAGCGCTCGGCGTAGCGCGCGCCCACCAGCACCAGCAGGCAGGCGACCAGCAGGCCGGTCGCCGCAGCCCGGGTCCGCCGCAGCTCGCGCAGCCGCTCGGCGTCGCGCGCGGTGTCGGTCGTCAAGGCGATGGTCATGGTGGCTCGCTCTCCTCGGCGGGCGGCTAATGAACTGACAAATCGGGTGAAATCACGTCTTCGCACCTGCGTTGTTGCGTCGCAACAAATGCCATGTTGCAATGCAGCATAGACGGGCCTATATCCTCTTCATCGCGGGCCGAACCGCGGACGCGACCCCAACCCATAGCTCATTCGAGGATGGAGAGAGTGCCATGACCGAGACCAGCAATCCGAACCCGACCGCGACGCTCAACGACGTCGTGTCCCAGATTCCCGAGGCCGCGCGCGACTTCGTGCGCAAGGCGACCGAGACCGGCAAGGAGCGCGCCGCGCGCGTCCGCACCGGCGCCGAAGGTGTCGCCGCGACGATCTACGACGTCGCCAGCCTGTCGCTGAACGGCTCGGCCCAGATCACCAACAGCCTGATGAAGGCCGCGCACCAGAACGTCGAGGCGACGCTGGGCATGATCGGCAAGCTCGCCGGCGCCAAGTGCCTGGGCGAGGCGACCAACGTGCAGCTCGAGTTCGTGCGCGACTACGGCAAGGCCAATGTCGAGCAGGTCCGCGAGATTGCCGACATCGCGCGCAAGGGCTATGGCGAGATCGAGAAGGCCGTCCGCGACGGCTACGCCAAGGTGAAGCCGGCCCAGGCCGCCTGAACCCATCAATCCGCCCCCTCTGGAGAAGCCCGCGCAAGCGGGCTTTTCTTTTGTCCTGGAGTTGCGAATCGTTCGCACCCAGCCTATGTGTCAGACATGGCCGCTGAACCCCTGCCGCGCGCAGAGCCGCGCAATTCCGCCGATGCGCTGAGCAGCCTGCTGTCGCGCGTCTCCGTTCCGCCCCGCCTGCTGGTCGAGCCCGGCCCGACCCAGGCGCAGGTCGACGCGATCCTGAAAGCCGCGATGCGCGCGCCCGATCACGGCAACCTCAAGCCGGTGCGTTTCATCCTCGTGCGCGGCGAGGCGCGCGCGAAGCTGGGCGACCTCTTTGCGCAGGCCACGAAGCAGCGCGAGCCGAACGCCGACGAGGCGCTGCTGGAGCGGGTGCGCATCTGGCCGCGCACGACGCCGCTCACCATCGCACTGGTCGCGCACACCACGCCCGGTCACAAGATCCCGGTGATCGAGCAGACGGCATCGGCCGCCGCTTCCGGCGCCAATATCCTCAACGCCATGCATGCGCTGGGCTTCGCCGGCATGTGGGTGACCGGCGCCAACGCCTACGATCCCTTCGTGCAGAAGGCGCTGGGCATCGGCGAGCACGAGATCCTGCTGGGCTTCATCGGCGTCGGCACCGCGCCCGCTGCCTATGACGGCCGCGAGCCGCCGCTGCGCACGCCTGCTGTCAGCGACTGGGCGGGCTGAGCCTTTCCGAATCGCGACCGCAGCGTCGCGAAATCCGCTTGCCGTGGACGCCGCCGATCAGCGCAAGATCGGCCGACCCTTGGGGAGGCCCTCTTGCACGGCAAACGTCCGACCATCTCGTCCATGCACGGTGTCGTCGCCGCGGCGCATCCGTTGGCCGCCGCCGCCGGTGCGCGCGTGCTGTCCAACGGCGGCAACGCCTTCGATGCCGCCGCCGCGACCGCCGCCACGCTGAACGTCGTCGAGCCCTACATGTCCGGCCTCGCCGGCCAGGGCATCGCCACCTGCTACGTCGCCGCCGAGAAGCGCGTGCGTGTGCTCGACTACCTGCCGATGATCCCCAGCGGCTTCCCGGTCGACAGGCTGAAGCGGCGCGATGAGGTGGCGCGTGGCGCGCTGGGCGTCGGCACCCCGGGCAATCTCGCCGGCTGGTGCACCATGGTCGATACCTATGGCAGCAAGTCGCTGGCCGAGCTCTTCGCGCCGGCGATCACCATCGCGCGCGACGGCTTCCCGCTGATCGAGTTCAACGTCGAGGAGACCAACGGCGGCGGCGCCGACATCCGCCGTCACGACGCGCTCTACGGCACCTGGTCGAAGAACTACACCGACGGCAGCGGCCGCGTGGCGCCGGGCTATATCCTGAGGCAGCCCGATCTCGCGCGCACCTTCGAAGCCATCGCCAAGGACGGGCCGGGCCTGCTCTACGGCGGTGCGCTGGGCCGCACCATCGTCGAGCACCTGAAGTCGCTGGGCGGCTGCATCACCATGGCCGACCTCGAGGCGGTGAAGCCGCAATGGCAGGATCCGATCGCCGCCAAGTATCGCGGCCTCGACATCCACGTGCCGCCGCCGCCCTGCGAGGCGTTCCAGTACCTGCTGGCGCTGCGCATCCTCGAGGGCTTCGACCTGAAGAGCATGCCGCGCAATGGCGTCGATCACATCGATACGGTGCTGCGCGCGATCCGCGTCGCCGCCGGCGTGCGCATCGCCAACAACAACCCGTCGAGCCAGCAGCTCGCGCACCTGCTGTCGGAGGATCACGTCGCCGGCCTGCGCGCCCGCGTGCGCGACGGCAAGGTGGTCGACGGCCCCACCGAGCAATGGACGCCGCCGCCGGCCGAAGGCCACACCACCTCGTTCTCGATCGCCGACCGCGACGGCAACCTGGTCTGCGTGACGCAGAGCCTGGGCAGCGTGTTCGGCTCGGGCGTGGTGGTGCCGGGCACCGGCATCTGCCTCAACAATTTCCTCTACTGGGCGGACGTCACGCCCGACAGCCCGAACCGCTCCAAGCCCGGCGGCCCGCTGCCGGTCTGCGTCGCGCCGTCGATCGGCCTGCGCGACGGCAAGCCGGCGCTGGTGCTGGGCACGCCCGGCAGCTACGGCATCCTGCAGACCCAGGTGCAGGCGGTGGTGCAGTACCTCGACTACGGCCTGCCGCTGCAGGAAGCGATCGAGGCGCCGCGCGCGCGCCTGACCGACGGCCGCGCGGTGATGCTGGAATCGCGCGTCGAATCCTCGGTGATGGATGGCTTGCAGCAGCGCGGTCACAACCTCGAGCGCGGCCCGCAATGGACGATGCGGGTGGGCGGCATGCAGGCCATCGCGCTCGATCCGGCCTCCGGCGCCCGCACCGGCGCCTGCGATCCGCGCCGTGACGGCTACGTGGTGGCGGCGTAACTTTCGCTGTCGTTCCGAGCGGAGCGGGGAATCTTTGAAGATCCCTCGCTGTCGTTCGGGACGATCGACCGTTACGACGCCGCGGCGGCGTACTTGCCGGTGAGCTGCGGCGTGGTCGGCGTCGCGGCCTTCTTCTCCTGGCGCTCCAGCCTTGTCTCGCGCGCCCAGGTGCGCTTGAGCTCGTCGCGCACGTTGAAGGTCAGGCGGCCCAGGCCCTCGGTCTCGATCTCGACCTTGTCGCCGTCCTGGAACGAGGACAGCCCGCGGTGGTTGGTGCCGGTGGCGAGGATGTCGCCGGGCTCCAGCGAGTGGATCGAGCTCACCCATTCGATGCAGCGCGGGATCTTGTGCGCCATGTCGTCGGTGTTGAAGTCCTGCTTCAGCACGCCGTTGACCCACAGCCGGATCTGCAGCTTCTGCGGGTCGGCGATCTCGTCCTTGGTGACGATGAACGGACCGATCGGCGCGAAGGTGTCGCGCGACTTCATCTGGTAGAAGACGTTGCCCGAGGGCGGCAGGCCGCGCGCCGAGCCGTCGATGAAGTTCATGTAGCCGAAGATGTAGTCCATGGCGTCGGCCGCCTTGACCTTCGTCGCGCGCTTGCCGATGACCAGCGCCATCTCGGCCTCGCCCTCGAAGATCGTCGCCGGGACGTCGGGCAGCACCATGGTGTCGCCGTTGCCGATGATGGCGTTGGGCGACTTGTGGAAGCCGTTGATCGGCGCCGGCTCCTTGAGCGTGCCGTTCTCCATGTAGTTCACCGCCATGCAGTCGATGTTGATCGGCCGCGGCAGCGGCGGGCGGATGCGCACGCTGGAGAGCGGCACCGCCTTGCCGGCATCGGCCGCTTCCTCGAGCTTGCCGCGATACTCGGCGAAGCGCTCGATCAGGCTGTTGATCAGGTCGTGCGGGCCGACGCGCGGAATGTCGGCCACCGCCGACGCGACATCGACGATCGCATCGCCCTTCACCACACCCAGCCGGAAATCATCGAAGAAGCCGATCTTCATGGCGCCCTCCCGCGCAGAATCGTTCGCGTGCGGAGATTGCCGAACTCGGGGGCGGCTCCGCAACGCCCAACCGCACATGACTTGCCGACCCTTCGGGACGGGCTATCGGGGCCCCGGGGCTTGAGCGCCGCCACATCGGGCGGGCGTCAGCCCAATCGCCTGCGATACAGCGCGATCAGGCGTTCCCAGTGGCGTTCGGCGGCGGGCTTGTCGTAGCACCAGCGTTGCGGGAAGGCGAAGCCGTGGTGCACGCCCATGTGGATCTCGAGCTCGCCCTTGGCGCCCGAGGCGTCGAACAGCCGCTTGAGCTCCTTGACCATGTCGGGTGGCGCCAGCTCGTCATGCTCGGCGCAGGAGATGTAGAGCTCGCCCTTGGCCTTGCCGAGATTGAGGTGCGGGCTCTCGACGGCGTCGCTCACCAGCCATGTGCCGTAGAACGAGGCCGCCGCGGCGATGCGGTCGGGATAGCGTGCGGCGGCGGCGAGCGAATAGGGGCCGCTCATGCAGTAGCCGTGCGTGCCGACCGGACCTTTCCTGATGTCCTTGCGCGAGTCGATGAAATCGAACATCGCCGCGACGTCGTCCATGATCGGCGGGATGGTCATCTTGGTGCGCACCGCGCGCATGCGCTTGTGCTCCTCGCTGCCGTGCGTCAGCACGTCGGGGCCGTACTTGGTGTCGCGGCCGGCGCGGTAATAGAGGTTGGGCAGGATCACGGCGTACCCCACCGTGCCCAGCCGGCGCGCCATGTCGTAGAGCTCCTCGCGGATGCCGGGCGCGTCCATCAGCATCAGCACCGGCGGGCAGGGATCGCCGCGCTCGGGACGGCAGATGAAGGTCTCCATCGCGCCGTCGTTGGTCACGATGTCCAGGATCTCCTCATGCATGAGGCGCCCTCTCCCCTTGGTTCGGTGACAGCAATCCTTCCTCGATTGCCTTGATCTGCAGCGCCAGATAGCGTGAGTAGATGCGGCATTGCGCGAGGCTGCCGGCGGTGAACCACAGGCCGGGTTGCCTGGTGCGGCCCCACATGTTGCGCAGCTCGCCGCCCTGGTCGAAGCCCCAGACCGGGCCGATGCGATCGGCGACGGCATCGCCCAGGAAGAGGCGCACCATGTCCTGCTGATTGCGGTAGCCGGTGGCGGTGACCACGAGATCGGCGGGCAGCACCGTGCCGTCCTTCAGCCTCAGGCCGTCGGGCACGAAGCGGTCGATATCGTCGTGCTGCACCAGCTTCACGCGGCCATCGACGATCATGTCGGAGCAGCCGACGTTGAAGTAGTACCCGCCGCCGCGGCGCAGATACATCATCTGGAAGCCGGTATCGTCCTCGCCGTAGGTCAGCTTGAAGCCGCGCGACCGAAGGCCCGCGAGCAGGTCGCGATCGTTGTCGCGCATCTCCGCGGTCGAGAGCTGGTAGGCATGGCGCAGCACCGGATAGGGCATCGCCGTGGCCAAGAGGTCGCAATCCTCGAACGGGATGCCCTCGTTGTAGATCGAATAGACCTTCTGCGCTTCCTTCAGGCTGACGATGTAGGTCGGGCTGCGCTGCACCATGGTGACCAGCGCGCCGCTGGCGCAGAGATCCTGCGCCACGTCGTGGCCGCTGTTGCCGGTGCCGATGACGATCGCCGGGCGGCCCTTCCATTCCGCGCCTTCGCTATAGGCACCGGAATGCATCACCTTGCCCTCGAAGGCGTCGAGGCCCGGCGTGTCTGGCTTGATCGGGATGCCACTGGCGCCGGTGGCGAAGATGACATGGCGCGGACGCACGACGCGTTCCCTGCCGTCGCGCTTCAGTTGGATGACCCAGTGGCCGGCGTTGTCGTCGTAGCGGCCGCCGACCAGCTCGGTGCCGGTCCAGTAGTTCAGCTCCAGCGCCTCGACATAGGACTCGAACCAGTTGGCCAGCTTGTCCTTGGGGATGAACACCGGCCAGGTCGGCGGGAACGGCATGTACGGCATGTGGTTGACATGCACTTCGTTGTGCAGGGTCAACGCGTGATAGCGCAGGCGCCAGTTGTCGCCGATGCGCGGATGCTTGTCGACGATCAGCGTGTCGATGCCGAGCTGGTTGAGCCGCGCGGCGACCGCGAGGCCCGCCTGCCCGCCGCCGACCACCAGCGTGACGGGATCGCGATCCTCGTAGGCGATGGCGCGCTTGCGCTGGTCGAGCCAGTTCTCGCCGCCGAAGTCGCGCGAGTAGCGCTGGGCGTCGTCGACGTCCTGCGGCGCGATCTCGGGGAAGCCGCGCAGCTCTTCAAGCGTCGTCACCAAGGTCCAGCAGCGCCAGACGCCGTCGCCATCGAGCGCAAGTCTCGCCACCGCGTCGGCTCGGCCGGACGCGGTCTCGAAGCTGAAGATGGTCTCGATGCATTCGGTGCCGGCGCGGCGCAGGCGACGGGGCGGCGAGCGATGGGCCGGCAGGTGCAACCGGGTCGGCTGCGTGCGCGCCAGGTTCTCGCTGAGCATCGCGGCAATCGCGTCGCGGCCGCTCGCCGTGCCGATGCGCCAGGTGAAGGCCAGCACGTCGCGCCAGTGGCCGCCGGGCAGGAATTGCACGGTGACGGCGCTCGGCTCACCCTCGCGCAGGGCCGCGGCAAACGCGTCGAGCCAGTCCTCGGCGATCTGCCGCGTGATGTCGGGCGCGACGACGATTCCGTCCATCTCAGTACCCCGCGGCACGGTCGACGACTTCCTTCAGCGGCTTGCCGTCGAGGAAGCGGCCGAGATTGTCGACGAACAGCCTGGCGACGAAGCGGTCGCGCTGCGGGTGCGGGCCGCCGATATGCGGCAGCACGATGATGCCCTCGGCGCTCCACAGCGGATCGCTCGCCGGCAGCGGCTCCTGGCGGAACACGTCGAGCAGAGCGCCGGCGATCGTCTTGTTCTTCACCGCCGCGATCAGGTCGGCGTCCTTGATGGTGTGGCCGCGGCCGAAATTCAGCAGCCATGCACCGGGCTTCATCCTGGCGAAGCGCTTGGCGTCCATGAAATTGTCCGTGGCGGGCGTCGCCGGCAGCAGCAGCAGCACGAAGTCGGATTGCGCCAGCACCTCGTCGGTCCGCTCCGGCGGCAGCACCTCGGCGACGTTGGCGATGGCTTCAGGCGTGCGCTTGGTGCCGATCACGCGCATGCCCAGCGCCGTCGCGATGCGCGCCACTTCGGCACCGATCGCGCCCAGGCCGAGGATGCCAAGTGTTTTGCCGGTCAGCGGTTGCGCCACCGTGTGTACCCACTTCGCGCTCTTCTGGTTCGCCGCAGCGATGGCGTAGGGTTTCGCGACATAGAACAGCGAGCCGATGATGTTCTCAGGCATCGACTCGGTGTGCGTGCCGCGCGCGCAGGTCAAGGTCAGGCCCGTCGGCAGGTCGGGCAGCGCCAGCCAGCCTTCGACGCCGGCGCTCATCGCTTGTACCCAGCGCAGCTTGGGCATGCTCGGCAGCAGGCCCGCGGGCACGGCGCCGGCCATCATCGCCTCGGTCGACGCGAGCTGCTCGGCCGAGGGCTTGTCCTTGCGCGGCAGCGAGTCGATGGCGACGCGGTCCGCCAATCCGGCGGCTTTCACGGCGTCGAGATAGGCGGCGGTGTTGTCGGTCCACAGCAGGACGCGGGCGCGGTTGGTGCTCACGGATGAGTTTCCCTGATGGTGCGATGAGAGCCTAGCGGATCGCGGGCCGGGAAACAGCGCGCTAATCTCGCGCGGCAGGATCGACAGAAATGACCACCTATCGCCTCCATTACTTCCCGGAGTCCGGCAACAGCTACAAGCTGGCGCTGATGCTCACGCTGTGTGGCCAGCGCTTCGAGCCGGTGTGGACCGACTTCGGCGGCGGCGTCACGCGCACCGCCGAATGGCGCAACACCGTGAACCGCATGGGCGAGATCCCGGTGCTCGAGGAGGACGGAAAGCGCATGACGCAGACCGCGCCGATCCTGCTGCGGCTCGCCCAGCGCTACGGTCAGTTCGGCGGCACGACGGAGGACGAGCAGCAGGAGATCCTGCGCTGGCTGTTCTGGGACAACCACAAGCTCACCGGCTACATGGCGACCTACCGCTACCAGCGCGCCTTCACGCCGTCGCCCGATCCCGCCGTGCTCGACTTCATGCGCCGGCGCATCGACGACTATCTCGGCATCCTCGATCGCCATCTGCAGGATCAGCCCTTCGTCGCCGGCGCGCGGGCGTCGATCGCCGATCTTTCGATGACCGGCTATCTCCGCTTTCCCAAGCATGAAGCCGGCTACGACCTCGCCGCGACTCATCCTGCGATCACGGCATGGCTCGCACGCATCGCGGCGCTGCCGGGCTGGCGTGCGCCATATGACCTGCTGCCGGGCCAGCGGATGCGTTGCTATGTCTGAGCCCTGCCTTCCCGCTGCGGGGGAAGGACAAAGAAAAGCCGCCCCACCTTGCGGTGGGGCGGCTTCGTTGCAAGCCCGCGGTACTTATTCTGCCGCGATCTTCGGGGTCGCCGCGTCGATCGCCGCCGACAGGCGCGGCGGTGACAGCGGCAGGTCGGTCATGCGGATGTTCATCGAGCGCGACACCGCGTTGCCGACGGCGGCGAGCGGCGGCACGATCGGCACCTCGCCGACGCCGCGCACGCCGTAGGGATGGTGCGGGTTGGGCACCTCGACCACGAGCGCGTCGATCATCGGCAGGTCCGAGGCCACCGGCATGCGGTAGTCGAGGAAGCCCGCGTTATCGAGGCGGCCCTTGGCGTTGTAGATGTACTCCTCGTTCAGCGCCCAGCCGATACCCTGCACGGCGCCGCCCTGGATCTGGCCCTCGACGTAGCTCGGATGGATCGCCGTGCCGACGTCCTGCGCCGCGGTGTAGCGGTCGATGTGCACGCAGCCGGTGTCGTGATCGACCTTCAGGTCGACGACGTGCACGCCGAAGCCCGGACCGGCACCCTGCGCGTTGAGCTGCGCGTGGCCGTTGATCGGACCGCCGGTCTTGCCGGCGCTGGCCGCGAGCTGTGCCAGCGACAGCGGCTCGAACTCGCCGACGTTGGAGCCGGCGGGCTTGGCCATGCCGTCCTCCCAGACCACGGCGTCGGGATCGACGCCCCAGGTCTTGGCGGCGCGCACCTTCAGCTCGCGGATCATGTCGCGCACCGAGTTCACCACGGCGAGACCCGTGGCGAAGGTGACGCGGCTGCCGCCGGTGACGAAGTTGAAGCCGATCGAGGAGGTATCGGCGATCACCGGCCGCACCTTCTCGTAGTCGACACCGAGCTCCTCGGCCGCCATCAAAGCGAGCGAGGCGCGCGAGCCGCCGATGTCGGGGTTGCCCGAGATCACCGTCACCGTGCCGTCCTCGGCGACGTGCGCGGCGGCGCTGGAATCGGCGCCGACGTTGAACCAGAAGCCGGCCGCGACGCCACGCGCGTAGCCCGGCTTGGGCTTGCTCTTGTAGTGCGCCGAGTTCTTGATCGCCTCGAGCGTCTCGACGAAGCCGATGGTGTCGAAGGTCGGGCCGTAGCTGGTCTTGGTGCCCTTCTTCGCCGCGTTCTTCAGGCGCAGCTCGATGGGATCCATGCCCAGTTCCTGGGCCAGGATGTCGAGCGTCGACTCCACGCCCCAGGCCGAGATCGGCGCGCCCGGCGCGCGGTAGGCGGCGACCTTGGCGCGGTTGCTCACCACGTCGAAGCCGACGACCTTGATGTTGGGGATGTCGTAGCAGGCGAAGCTGGTCCAGCA
>CAYNOF010000873.1:0-6293 GCA_964398335.1 uncultured Rhizobiaceae bacterium | reverse complement strand
GACAACGAGACCGCCCAGCGCCTCTACCGCTCCTGCGGCTTCGTCGTGTATGGCCACGAGGTCCACTCGCTCAAGTTCAATGGCCGCTACTACGACGAAAAACTGATGGCCGTCGCGCTCGATCCGGCCGCGAAATAGGGGCAGGATGTCGGCATGAGCAGCTTCTTCACTCTCGAGACTCCCCTGCCCGGCGCGCGCTTCGGCGGTTTGGCGCGCACGTCCGGCAACGCGCTGGCCGTCGTGCAGGCGGCCGAGGCCGAGCCCGCCGCCCTGCCCCAGGCGCTGGCGCAGAGCGGCGGCGTGCTGCTGCTGAAGGGCATGCACGACATCGCGCAGAATGCCGCCCTGCTGGTGCGGCTGAGCCGGCTGTTCGGGCCGGAGGTCGAGGATTATCGCCGCACGCTGACGCCGCGGCACCAGGTGCACGAGACGGTGCCGGAGATCTTCATCGTCTCCAACGTGCCGCCGGTCAGCCGCATGCCGCCCAAGCGGCCCGAGCCGCCGCTGACATCGGACGGCAAGCTCCCGGTGCAGTACCCGCAGCGCAAGGGCTGGCACACCGACCAGAGCTATCGCCGGCCGCCGCCGGATATCTCGCTGTTCTTTGCCGTCACACCGGTGAGCCGCGACCAGGGCCAGACCCTGTTCGCCAGCGGCACGCTGGCCTACGAGGCGCTGTCATCAGAGATGAAGCGCAAGCTCGGCCCGCTCGAGGGCCTGCACGCGCAGCCCGGCTCGGGCCGCTCGCGCGACGCGGCGCTGGTCGACGAGCTGATGGCGCACTACACGCGGCCGGAGTTCATCTACGTGCATGAATGGGACCAGGGCGACCTGATCGTCTGGGACAATCGCTGCCTGGTGCACGCCGCGACCTGGTTCGATGCCGCGACGCAGAACCGCGTGATGTGGCGCACCACGGTGCACGGCAATCCCGGCGCGCTCTACGCCGGGGAGAAGAAGAGCTGGATTCCGGAGCTGGCCGACGCCAGCACGGAATAAGCGTCCGGAGCATCGGCAATGGTCATCGTCCTGCTGATCTCCTACTTTCCGGTCGCGATCAGCGCGGCGTTCATCGACGTCCTCTCCTCGGCGCTGGCGCGCTGGCTGTCGCCCCGGCTGGGCAACGGTCTCGCCTTCCTGACCGCGTGGTTTGCCACGTCGGCCTTCTGCTTCGCGCTCGGCATGGGCGCCTTCTTCGGACTCGTGGTGCTGATGGGCGAGGACGATTTCGGCCCGTACGAGGATCTGAGCGTCTCGTTGACGGCCCTGGTCTCGATCCTGGCGCCGCCGGCCTGGCTGAGCTACCAGCGTGACGCCGTCTTCGTCCGGCAAGGCAGCTGGCGCCTGCCGCCCTCGGCGCGCCGCATCGCCGGCTTCTTCTCGCTCGCAGCGCTGGTGGTGCTGACGCTGAACCTGACGCTCAGCTACGACTCGCTCGACGACGTCGACTGGCTGAGGCAGTTTCCCCTGTTCGCATCGGCGATCGGCATCGGTCTGTACGTGCTGAGCCACAAGGACGGCGTCGCCGCAGAGAAGGAATGACCGCATGAAACTCGGCCTGTCGATCGGCTACTCCGGCGCCCATCTCGACATCCCCGTCAAGCTGGTGCAGCGCGCCGAGGAGCTCGGCTACGACTCGGTGTGGACCGCCGAGGCCTACGGCTCCGACGCCGTGACGCCGCTCGCCTACCTCGCGGCGCTGACGAAGAAGATCAAGCTCGGCACCGGCATCATGCAACTCGCCGCGCGCACGCCGGCCAATGCCGCGATGTGCGCCGCCACCGTCGACGCGATGGCCGGCGGCGGCCGCTTCATCGCGGGCTTAGGTGTGTCGGGGCCGCAGATCGTCGAGGGCTGGTACGGCCGCCCGTGGGGCAAGCCGTACTACCAGCTCAAGGATTACGTCGCGATCATGCGCAAGATCTTCAAGCGCGAGGGGCCGGTGACGCATGACGGCCGCGAGTATCCGCTGCCCTACAAGGGCGAGGGCGCGATGGGCATCGGCAAGCCGCTGAAGTCGATCCTGCACATGAACCCCGACATCCCGATCTATCTCGCCACCGTCAACGAGGCGACGGTGAAGCTCACCGGCGAGATCGCCGATGGCTGGCTGCCCACCGGCGTCGTGCCCGGCTTCCTCAAGGACTACCAGCCCTGGCTCGAGGAAGGCTTCCGCCGCGCCGGCAACGGCAAGAGCATGAAGGATTTCGTGATCCAGACCTCGGTGCACGTGCAGGTGCAGGACGACGTCAAGGCGGGTCTGGCCAGGCTCAAGCCCGAGGTCGCGCTCTACGTCGGCGGCATGGGCCACAGGGACAAGAACTTCCACAACGACCTGATGGTGCGCAACGGCTTCGGCGACGCCGCCAGGCGCATCCAGGAACTCTACCTCGCCGGCCGCAAGGACGAGGCGATCGCGACGGTGCCCGACGAATGGGTCGACATGAAATCGCTGGTCGGCCCGGCCGCGCGCATCAAGGAGCGCTATCGCCACTGGCAGGACAACGGCATCGACACGCTCAACGTCCGCTCGCGACAGCCCGAGGCGATCGAGGTCATGGCGCAGGCGGCGCGGCTGAATTCGTAAGGCATGGCCGGCGCGAAGTTTCCGGAGGACTGGCTGCACGACGCGCACAAGCACTCGATCTTCCATCGCGCCGAGATCGAAGCCAGCGCGCTGTGCGGCTGCTTCCACTGCAGGCGGACATTCGCGCCGGGCGAGATCGACGAATGGACGGACGAGGACAGGCCGCCGCAAGAGCAGACCGCGCTTTGCCCGCGGTGCGGGATCGACAGCGTGATTGGCGACAAGTCCGGCTTCCCGCTCACGATCGAGTTCCTGAGGGCGATGAAGAGGAAGTGGTTCAGCCGCGCATGACCCCTGCAGCCAGGCGCAAGTCCAGGACATCGGCGAAGGCCGCCAGGCCGAAGCTCCTCGCCGGCGGCAACCCGCAGATCGCCAGGGGCGACGGCGATGCGCCGGTGCAGGCCTATATCGCGGCCATCCCCGGCTGGAAGCAGGGGCTCGCGCGCCGGCTCGATGCGCTGATCACCCGCGCCGTGCCCGGCGTGCGCAAGGCGGTGAAGTGGAATTCGCCGTTCTACGGTGCGGAGGGAATGGGCTGGTTCCTCGCGCTGCATTGCTTCGCCAGGTACGTGAAGGTGACGTTCTTCAGCGGCGCCTCGCTCAAGCCGCTGCCGCCCGGCGCGTCGAAGCAGAAGAACGTGCGCGTCATCGACATTCGCGAGGACGACAGGCTCGACGAGGCGCAGTTCACCGCCTGGGTGAAGCAGGCGAGCAAGATCCCGGGCTGGCTCGCCTAGGGTCATGGCCGGCCAGGATCCCCTGCTGCTGCGCCGCCTGCTGCGCGCCAAGGACCGGATGGACGCGGCCTCGCACGAGGCGTGGCCGGTGTGCCGGCTGGCCGAGGTGAGCGGCGTGTCCGAGGCGCACTTCGCCCGCTCGTTCAAGGAGGCGTTCGGCGTGCCGCCGCACCGCTACCTGCTGACGCGCCGCATCGAGCGGGCCACGGCGCTGCTGCGCGACAGCGATGCGCCGATCACCGACGTCGCGTTCGAGACCGGCTGGGCCAGCCTCGGCACCTTCGGCCGCGTGTTCCGCGACGTCACCGGCGAGAGTCCCGGCGCGTTCCGGGCGCGCCAGAAGGCCGCAGCGCACGATCTGGAGCGCGTGCCGGGCTGCTTCCTCAGCGCCGCGCACCGGCCGGGCCTCACTTCAGCAGTTTCGGAGAAGCGACGGCGCGACGGCGACGCTATGGACGGGTTCGACGAACGAACGGAGGTCCCATGAGCCAGGGTATCAGCGTGGTCGGTCTGTATGTCCGCGACCAGGACGAGGCGCTTGAATTCTATGTCGGCAAGCTCGGCATGCGCGTGCACACCGATGCGCGCAACGGCGAGTATCGCTGGCTGACGGTGCAGCATCCGGAGCAGCCCTCCTTCCAGCTCGGCCTGTTCAAGCCGCAGGCGCCGGTGCTCGATGCGGCGACGGCGCAGAGCGTGAGCGAGATCGTCGCCAAGGGCGCCATGCCGCCGCTGGTGCTGGTGGTCGACGATTGCCGCGCCACCTATGAGCGCCTGCGGAGCAAGGGCGTGGAGTTCACGCAGGAGCCGATGGAGCGCTACGGCAGCGTCGATGCCGGCTTCCGCGATCCCTCGGGCAACGGCTGGAAGATGATCGAGTCCCGCCGCGGATGATCTTCGCGATCAAGGCCGAGATCAGCGACGGGAAGGCGAGGACGTTCGCCTTCGCCGCGCACAAGACGATGTATGGCGGCAAGCACATCGCCGCGGGCGACACGGTCTTCCTGTTCGCCAGCGAGAACCAAGGCGGCCGCGGCCTCGTCGCGCGCGGCGTCGTGACCTCGGCGGTCTCTGTTCCGAAGAAACGCGGCGTCGAGCGGCAGACGCCGCGCGTGAGCGTCGCCGTCCGGCGCGCCGCACTCGCGACGCGCGCCCTGGGGCGGCGCGAGCTCGAGGCGTTCGGCGACTGGAAGGACGGCCGGCCCGAGACAGAACTCAATTTCAAGTTCTATCGTCAGGCCACGAACAAGATCGTCGGCATCTCGGACGACACGGCGGCGTTCCTTGAACAGTTCTTCAGCTGAGGTCGAAGGCCATGGCGAAAGCGACACCGGCGACACCGAGCGAGCTGATCGACGGACGCATCAGGGAGCTCGGCGACTGGCGCGGCGAGACGCTGGCGCGCATCCGCGCGATCATCAGGCAGACCGACCCCGAGGTGGTCGAGGAATGGAAGTGGCGCGGCGTGCCGGTGTGGGAGCACGCCGGCATCATCTGCACCGGCGAGACCTACAAGGCGGCGGTGAAGCTGACCTTCGCCAGGGGCGCCGCCCTGCCCGACCCGTCGCGCCTGTTCAATTCCAGCCTCGACGGCAACCTGCGCCGCGCCATCGACATCCACGAGGGCGACAGGATCAACGAGACGGCGCTGAAGGCACTGATCCGCGCCGCCGTCGAGCTGAACACGGCGAAGAGGAAGCGCTGACGAACATGTCGGGAATTGTTGACATGTCGGAAATTTCCGACATAATTCCGGCATGTCGACCGAGCCCGTCTTCGCCGCCCTGGCGCATCCCGTCCGCCGGCAGGTGATCGCCCTGCTGCTCGAGCGCGCGCGCACCGCGGGTGCGATCGCCGAGGAGTTCGAGATCAGCCGCTCGGCGGTGTCGGAGCATCTCGGCATCCTGCGCAACGCCGACCTGGTGCGCGAGAAGAAGTCCGGCCGCGAGCGCATCTACGCGCTCAACGCCCGGCCGCTCATCGAGCTGCGCGACTGGCTCAAGCCCTACGAGACCTACTGGAAGAGCCGCCTCGCCCGCCTGGCGCGGCAGCTCGAGGACGGCGAGTCATGAGCACCCTGCAGACCCTGACCATCGAGCAGCCGATCAAGGCCTCGCCGGCGCGCGTGTGGGAGCGCATCTCGACGCCCGAGGGCATCGCGCGCTGGTGGGCGCCGGGCGACATCGCGCCGGTGCCCGGCCACAGCTTCACGATGGACATGGGCAAATGGGGCCAGCGGCCCTGCCGCGTGATCGAGGTCGTGCCCGAGCGCAAGCTCGCCTACACCTTCGCCGACTGGGAGCTGCACTGGACGATCACGCCGACCGACGACGGCTGCATCCTGCGGCTCGAGCATCGCGGCTTCGACCCCGACAATCCGCAGCACCGTTTCGCTCTGGAGAACATGGGCGCCGGCTGGCGCACGCTGATCCTGCCGAAGCTGGCGGAGGGCCTGCGCGACTCGTAAGCTCCCCCCACCTCACCCCGAGGAGCGCCCGACAGGGCGCGTCTCGAAGGGTGGGCAACGGTCACGGAGTCCGTTGCCCATGCTTCGAGACGGCCGCTGCGCGGCCTCCTCGGCATGAGGTGGTGAGCAGGAGAAGCCCATGCGTCCGAAGCTGCGTATCGGCACCGTCTACGATTTCCGCAACACGCCCGATTCGGGGCTCGACAACCCCAGCCTCTACGCCGCGATCATGGACCAGGTCGTGATGCTCGACGGGCTGGGGCTCGACCTGGTGTGGTTCACCGAGCATCACGTCCTCGACGACGGCTACCTGCCCTCGTGGATCCCGATCGCCGGCGCGATCGCGGCGCGCACCAGGCGGGTGAAGCTGTCGAGCGATGTCTGCCTGCTGCCGTTCAACCACCCGGTGCGGCTGGCCGAGGATCTCGCGGTGCTCGACAACCTCAGCAACGGGCGCGTCGAGATCGGCGTCGGCATGGGCTACGCGCCGCACGAGTTCAAG
>CAYNOF010000872.1:0-4694 GCA_964398335.1 uncultured Rhizobiaceae bacterium | reverse complement strand
TATTGCAGCATCGGATGGACGTGGGCGATCGAGTTCCACAACGCGTGCAAGGTCGCGGCGGTCACCCAGCCGATCGCCAGCAGCTTGAACATGCCCTTGGGCCGGATCACCGCCAGGCCGATGAAATAGGCGAAGACGATGGCGTAGCCGATATGGCCGGCCAGCGCGTTGAAGACGCGCGGCAGCAGCAGCATCAGGCCGACACCGAAGGCGCCCAGCACCTCCTTGCCGCCGCTGCCCTTGAGCACCTCGTTGACGATGTTGGGCACGTACTGGCCCCAGGTCTCGATGAAGACGAAGGCGGCGCCCGAGCCCAGCGCCATCAGCACCGCATCGAGCGGTCCGCGCACGCGGATGGTGTCGTAGACGACGGGCGGGATCGACTGGCGCAGCTTGGCGCCCCAGACGGTCAGCGCCGAGGCGATCAGGATCGGCGTCGCCTTCATCAGCTCTTCCATCAGGCCGGCGGCGAAGAACATGCCGACGAACACGGTCGGGAAGTCGTTGGCACCCAGCATCCGCGGGCCGCCGGGCAGGATCTGGCGGAAGAAGATGAAGTACGGCGCGCCCAGCGGCGTGCCCAGCAGCAGCCACAGCACCGCGGCCGGGAAGGCGAGGTACCAGATGCGCCGGTCGCTGCGCGAGTAGATCAGCATCGCGACCACGGTCATCAGCAGGATGTAGAAGGTCACCACCATGCTGAGCTGGCCGAAGGCCGAGCGCGCCGCCGGCAGCGACTGGGCGTTGAGCAACTCGCGCATCAGGCTGAACAGCGCCACCGTGACGATGGCCGTCACCAGGCCGAAGATGAAGAGCGGGCTCTTCCACAGCTTGATCTTGCTCGACCGGATCGGGACGAGCTCGGAGAACGAGGCCTCGTCGTGGTCCCGCGGCACCGGCGGCATCATGTTGTTGCCGGTCATCGGCTACTCCCGTTTTCGTCGCCCGGCAGCGCCGGCGCCGGCCCCCATCCGTCAATCCCGCAATGATGGACGATCATCGCCGCCGTGGCTACCAGTCGCTGTCGTCGTCGGCCGCCGCTTCCCGGCCCGGCGTCCGGCTGGCCAGGCAGAGCGTGACGTCGTCGCCGCTGCCGCGCCGGGACACCTCGGCCAGCCAGTCGTCGAGCCGTCCCAGCACCTCGTTCAGGCCGACCTTCTGCAGGGTATCGCGGTACTGGCGGGCGATGGCCACGAAGGCCTTCTCGTCGGCGAAGGACTTGGCGATCCCGTCGGTCGACAGCATGACGAAATCCGGCCAGCCCAGGGCATCGTCGGGGACCATGATGCGGGCCCGGAAGCGCTGCGCGGCGTCCAGCGCGCAGAGCGAATAGGTCTGCTCGCCGACCAGCCCCTGATCGACCGGCAAGGGCCGTTCGATGCGGCCGTCGGGGTAGCCGAACAGCACGTCGCTGTCGCCGATCTGCAGCACCAGCAGCTGGCTGGGTGCCACCGCCACGGCCGCCAGGGTGCAGCCATAGGGGACCAGCACGTCGGGGCTGGTCTCGACCCAGTCGGCGCCGACCTGGGCGCGGGCGTGGTGGTCGGCCATTACCGCCTCGCGCCAGCGGGCCAGGATCTCCTCGATCATGCCCTCGGCGCCGCCGCCGCCGACGAAGCGGCGCAGCGCCTCGATGGCGCAGCCCACCGCCAGGCGCGAGCCGATGTCCGAGTGATGGTAGGCCGGCGCGCCGTGGCCGTCGGCGACGGCGGCGATGAAGGCCTCGACATCGGTGGCCTGCTTGCCGCCGGTCCCCGATGGCGCCAGGGCGAGCGCATCCTGGTTGGGCATGTCGCGGCGCACGTGGGAAGCGCCGCGCACCGATGAGCCGCCGGCTGCCCAGACCCCCTGGGCCAGGCTCATTGCGTCCGCTCCCGCATCACCGTGCCGGTCTCGCCGGTGACGAAGCGGCCGGTGCGGCGGCCGAAATCGACCGTGGTCTCATCCATGATGCGCACGGCGCGGCCGGGATCGACCGTGACCGACCCGCCGTCGGCCAGGGTGACCTTCCAGGCGTTGCGCATCAAATTGCGCAGGCCCCACACGTTCTTGTTGGTGGGGTGCTCCTCGACAATGCCGGCCATGGTGTTGAAGTCGACCGGCCGGTCGGGATCGATGTGGTGGATGGCGACGCCGACCCCCGGCGCCAGCGTGATGGTGTCACGGCCGATCAGCAGCACCGGCGGCAGCGCCATCGGCCGGCCGCAGGCGACGCAGACCGTCGGCATCAGGGTCTGGCCCTTGACGCCCTGGCGCGGCGCCTGGTCGTAGTGGCAGTGCTGGCAGGTGACGCAGCCATCGACCATGCGGGCGAAATTGGTGCGCCACTCCGGCTCCAGCACGCGCTCGCCCGGCTGGCGCAGGCCGACGGTGAAGGAGCGGGTGAACAGCGAGCGGATCGCCGGGGTGAGCGAGTTCCAGCGCGCCACGATGGCGTCATGTACCCCCGGCACCGGCCCGTTCGACTGGTCCTGCGGATCGAAGATGAAGACCGGGTTACGGCCGTACAGGCTGGTCTCGGCGCTCGAGTCCATGATCTGGACCTCGTTCTCGCGCCGCCCGTCGAGCGGGTGCCAGCTGTGGATGATGTAGAAAAACAGCACCGCCATGGAAAAAAGGTCGGTCTTGGTGCTGGGCAGGGTCTCGCGCCGCACCACCTCGGGCGCCATGAACTTGCGCGTGCCGAACACGGCGGCGTCCATGCCGTCGATGTCGACGTTGTCGTTGTCGCAGATCAGGATGTCGCCGCTCTGCGTGTGGAAGAAGATGTTGCCGAAATTGATGTCCTGGTAGCAGAAGCCGCGCGCGTGCAGCTCGAGGAAGTTCTGGGCGATGCGCAGGCAGACCATCACCCGCTTCGACAGCGACAGCTCGACGCGCTTGGGCGGCCGCGCGATCAGGTCGCGCATGCCGTTGTAGTCGCCGTCGCGCAGCGGCATGACGTAGCCGAAGCTGTTTGAGCCGGCGATCTCGACCAGGTCGATCGGCCACAGGAAGCGGTCGGTCGGCGGCCCGATGCCGATGGCGCGCGACAGCCGCGCCCGCAGGGTGCGGTCGATCGAGGCGATATCGTCGTGATACCACTTGAGCGCGAAGCGCGTGCCCTCGATGGCGACGGCATAGACCGCGCCCTGGCCGCCCGCACCCAGGAGGTTCTCGACATGCCCCCGGCGCCGCCCGTGCACGGTCACCAGCGGCGTACCGCGTGGCAGTTCGTCGTTTGTAGTGCCGCTCATCCGACCCGTCCCGGCCCGCTCTCCGGCAGGTGACGGTGACACCGCCACCTGACCAGACCGGGACATCGGGCAGAGTACATGCCGCGTCCTCGCTTTTCTAGCGCCGGGAATCGCCTGATGGTATGACTAGCCATCCCCATCTCGATTCGGGCCACGCCGTTGATTCGCCGTCTGTCCACTCTGTTGCACGGCGATCTCGTCGGCTTCAGCCGGATGATGGAGGCGGCCGAGACGACGACCGTCGCGGCCGTGAAATGGGCCCAGACCCAGGTCTGGGAGCCGGCGATCCAGCGCGGCGGCGGCCGGCTGATCAACACCGCCGGCGACGCCTTCCTGGTGGAATTCGACCAGACCGCGATGGCGATCCGCTGCGCCCTGGAGATCCAGACCGACCTCGCCTTCCGCCAGCGCGAGCTGCCGGCCGAGCGGCGGCTGACCTTCCGCATCGGCATCAACCGCGGCGAGGTGCGCGTCGACGGCAGCAATATCTTCGGCACGGCGATCAACGTCGCCGCCCGCCTGCAGTCACTGGCCTCGCCCGGCACGATCTTCGTCTCGGCGGCGGTGCGCGACGAGATGGGCGAGCCCGAGGGCTTCGCCTTCACCGACCGGGGCGAGATGTCGCTGAAGAACATCGCCCAGCCGGTGCGGGTCTACGAGATCGCGGTCGATGTCGCCGGCCAGGTGCGCACCCATATCGTGCGCGAGCGCTGGCGCGTGGTGGGCCGGCGGCGCAACGGCGGGCCGATCGACGTCACCCTGGATGCCGCGACCCTGGCGACGGCCGAGGGCGTCATCGTCGGCCGCGTGCCCGATCAATGCCACCTGACGATCGACGACATCAGCGTCTCGCGCCGGCATTTCCGCCTGCGCCAGCTCTCCAGCGAGATGCTGTCGGTCGAGGATCTCGGCTCGACCAACGGCACCTATATCGCCGGCCGCCGCCTGACGCCGGGCCAGCCGGCCTCGATCGCCGCCGGCACCAGCGTCAGCTTCGGCGAAGTCACGATCAATGTCGCACGCGTGCCGGCCCCCGGCGAGTCGACGAAGTTCTGATCCTCGCTTAGCTTCCCTGCATGGCGAGGTCGTTCGAAATCCTGACCATGTCCGTGGCCGACTTGGCGCGCGCGCTCGACTGGGCCGCCGCCGAAGGCTGGAATCCCGGCCTCGACGACGCGCGCGCCTTCCACGTCGCCGATCCGCGGGGCTTTCTGGTCGGCCTGCTCGACGGTGCGCCGGTGGGCTGCGTGTCGGTCGTGCGCTACGGCGCCGATTTCGGCTTCCTCGGCTTCTACATCACGACGCCTCAGGCGCGCGGCAAGGGCTACGGCATCCAGCTCTGGAACGCCGGCATGGCGAAGCTCGCCGGCCACAACGTCGGCCTCGATGGCGTGCCGGCACAGCAGGTCAACTACCGCAAGTCGGGCTTTCGGCTCGCCTGGCGCAACATCCGCTATC
>CAYNOF010000871.1:0-3272 GCA_964398335.1 uncultured Rhizobiaceae bacterium | reverse complement strand
GATGGAGACGATCGGCCAGCTCGCCGGCGGCGTGGCGCACGATTTCAACAACTCGCTCGCCGTGGTGATGATGAGTGTCGAGAACATCCTCGACCTGGCGCAGCAGGACGGCGAGATCCACGCCTCGGCCGAGACCGCGATGCACGCCACGCAGCAGGCCTCGGCGCTGACCAAGCGCCTGCTGGCGTTCTCGCGCCGCCAGGAGCTCGAGCCGGTCGAGCTCGACGTCGCCCTCGTGGTCGAGGATCTGCGCAACATCCTGCGCTCCTCGGTCAGCCGCTCGATCGAGCTGGTGGTGCGCGCCGCAAGCGACGGCTGGCGCGCCGTGCTCGACCGCACGCAGCTCGAGACCGCGGTGATGAACACGGTGGTCAACGCGCGCGATGCCATCGACGGCAAGGGCACGATCGAGGTCGAGGTCGGCCACCGCCGCATCGCGGCGGCGGAGGCGACGCCGCAGAGCGGCCTGCGCGCCGGCGACTGGGTCTTCGTCGCCGTCGCCGACGACGGCCAGGGCATGAGCGAGCAGACGCGGGCGCGGATCTTCGAGCCCTTATTCACCACCAAGGAGCCGGGCAAGGGCACCGGCCTGGGCATGAGCCAGATCCACAGCCTCGTCACCCGGTCCGACGGCTTCATCACCGTCGACTCGACGCTGGGCGTCGGCACGCGCGTGGCGATGTACTTCCCGGCCCTGCGCGTCGCCGTCGCCCGGGCCTCGGGCTGAGGAGGCCGCCCCGCGCTGCGCGCGCGGCGCGCCTGCAACCCGGATGCGTCGCCGTGCGTTGGAAGCGGTCGATCGCGGATCGCTACATGTCAGTTCCCGTCAGGCCCGGGCGTCCGCTGGCGCCCTGTACAGTGATCGCGCTGGAGGTCATCGCCGCCGCCGGCGGGGCGCAGCTGCGCATGGCCGATTTCGAGCTGTGGATGCATCAGCGCGGCTGCGATGCGCGCGAGGTGGCGCGCGCGCTGGGCTCGCTGGCGCGGCGCGGCTGGGCGTCGAATGTCGGTTCCTCGCTCAGCGTGACCGATGCGGGCCGGCAGGCCGCGGCGCGCGGCGTCATACCGACGGCACCGCCGCGCCGGCGCCACAGGAAGCGCAAGCGCATGCCGCCGGGGCTGCTCTGAGTCTTTTCTTCGGAAGAGGACCTAGGCCGGCGCGGGAAAATACAGCGACATGCTGGTGCCGGCGCCCGGCTGGCTGTCGACGACGCAGAAGCCGCCGGACTGCACGACGAAGCCGTGGATCTGGCTCAGGCCCAGCCCGGTGCCCTTGCCGACCTCCTTGGTGGTGAAGAACGGCTCGAAGATCTTCGCCTTGACCGCTTCGGACATGCCCTCGCCGTTGTCCGACACGCGCACCACGACCCAGTCGCCGGCATGCAGGTCGGAGCGCGACGCGGCCTGCTCGGCGGTGACCGTGCAGGGCGCGACGGCGATCTCGATGCGGCCCGTCCCGCCGATGGCGTCGCGCGCGTTGACCACCAGGTTGAGGATCGCCGTCTCGAGCTGCGTGGCGTCGACGACGCAGTGGGCCTGGCCGGGCTCGGCGCGCACCACGAGCTCGATGCCGATCGGCAGCGACGAATCCAGCACCTTGTGCAGCCGCAGCAGGCTGGCACCGACGTCGAGGCGTTGCGGCGCCAGCTCCTGGCGACGCGCGAAGGCCAGCAGGCGGCGCGTCAGCCCGGCGGCCTGCTCGGTCGCCTGCAGCGCCAGCTCGGCCGCCTCGACGATCTCGCGGTCCGGCGGCCTGCGCTCGAGGATGTCCTCGAGGCTGGCCAGCACCACGGCGAGCGCGTTGTTGAAGTCGTGCGCGATGCCGCCGGTGAGCTGGCCCAGCGCGTCGAGCTTCTGCGACTGGCGCAGCTGCGCCTCGGCCAGCGCGGCGCGCTGCGCCGTGCGCTTGCTCTCGGTGATGTCGGTGGCGGTCAGCAGACGCAGGGCGCGGCCGTCGATGTCGAGCGACACGGCGCGGATCTGCACGTCGATCACGCGGCCGTCGCGGGTGCGGTGCCGGACCTCGCCGACCAGGCGGTCGGTATGGCGCGAGGCGCCGACGTGGTTGACCACGCGGGCGCGCTCCTCCTCGGGCAGCAGCGCCAGCGCCGTGGTCGACAGGAACTCCTCGCGCGAATAGCCGTATTGCCGGCAGGCCGCCTCGTTGACCGCGACGATCTCGAAGGTCTGGCGGTCGAACAGGGCCATCGCCTCGGGATGGACCTCGAACAGGTAGGCGAAGCGCTCTTCCTGCCGCAGCACCTCCTCCGACAGGCGATGCCGCTCGGTGATGTTGGTGGCCGCGCCGCGATAGCCGCCGAAGACGCCGTCGTTGAAGAACGGCCGGCCGGTCGCCTTGATGAAGCGCGAGCCGCCGCCGACGTCGCGGGCCTCGTACTCGAAATCGACGAAGGGCCGGTGTGCCTCGAGCGCGGCGATGTGCGAGCGCCACGGCTCCTCGTCCGGATCGGCGCCGGCCAGCTCCCATCGCGTGCGGCCCAGCACGCGGGCGGGATCGAAGCGGTCGCGGTGATAGGAGGCGACGAAGGTGAAGCGATGCTGGGTATCGGTCTCCCACACCCAATCGTCGGTCGCCGCCGCGAAGTCGCGCAGCCGCTCCTCGGCGAGGCGCAGGCGCTGGGCGAGATCATCCGCGGACGCGCGCCGGGGCCGGGCCACGAGACCGCGGTCCGTACGCCGGCGTCGATGATCGGGGCTCACTGCCTGCTCTCTCGTGCGCATCTGTTTCGAACGCGCTTTGTTGCACAGCCACGGATATTTTCATCGCGGCAATGGGTTCGAATCGGATGGATCAACCGCCGGGATCGGCCATTCACCGCAGCCAGCCATCGCCGCGGGGGCAGGTCTATTGCGGCTTCAGCGCCGCGAGCTTGCCGCGGAACCAGGCGCGGTGGTGGCGGCCGGTCCAGTCGATGATCGCGCCGACGCGGTCGGCCAGCTCGGTCGCGTCGAGATCGGGCCGCTCGGCGCCCAGCGCATCGATGGCGCCGCGCAGGGCCAGCGCCTGGCCGTCGCGGCGATAGCGCGCGAGATAGGCCTTGATCACCCGCCGGGCCAGGCCGCGATGCACCGCGCCGCGCACCCAATCCTCCATCGCCAGCGTGTCGAAGCGTCCGGCGCCGGCCGGTGACGCGGGCGCGCCCAGGGGCGCCGGAAAGACCTGCGGCCACTCCGGCGGGCAGCGCCAGTCGACCGCGCTGTCGACCAGCCACTGCGCGAAGCGCGCGCGATCGGCCGGATCGTAGAAGGCG
>CAYNOF010000870.1:0-3899 GCA_964398335.1 uncultured Rhizobiaceae bacterium | reverse complement strand
GGCCCGTAAGTTGCGAGCAATGGTCGGATAGTGACGTAGCAGTCGTGTAGCGAGGCTGTGTGATGAGTGGGGTCCGCCGGCGCGCGGCGAGGGTCTGGGTACTGGCGGCTTGCGTCGCCATCGGCGCCATCGGCAATGCAGCGGGCGAGACGGTCTGCGCGCCGGACCGCACCCGGCCGGGTGAGCCCAGGTACGATGACCTGGCCGGCTTTGCGCCCACCTTCCGGAGCGACAGCGAGGTGCCGATCGCCGGCGTCTTCCGGCTGACGCTGAGGCCGAGCACCGAGGTCCGCTTCCTCGTCGGCTCCTCCCGCGCCTTCGGCGACGACGACGGCTACGGCGGCGTCGTCACCTTCCCCGTGCTGGCGGCCGGGCGCTACTACGTGCGGCTGTCGCATCCTGTCGCGGTCGAGCTCGTGCAGAACTACCGGCAGCTGCCGCTTCGATCGCGTCCAGGCGACGCGCGGACGGGCGAGGTCGACGTCGATGACGGCGCGCTCGTATTGCAGGTCCGCGCCGCGACGCAGGCCGAGATCACCATCTCGCTGTCGACACCGCCGCCCTGTCACCGCGGCGAGTGATCCTCACGTCGGCTCGCCCTCGACCAGCAGCCAGGCGTCGGGAATGCGGGTGATGTCTTCGGCCGTGAACGCCTCCGGCGCGAACGCGCGCAGGCTGTCGAGCAGCGCGATCACGCGGGCGCGCGACTCCCAGAACTCCATCTCCTGATCCGGCGCCAGCGGTGCCGTGAGGTTGAAGCAGCCGACGCTCGACAGATAGGGCGTCGGCGGATGGCCGGGATGGATCAGGATGTCGGTGCGCGCCTGGGTGTCACCGATTCGAATCGCCGGCATCTTCAACGCGCCGGGCGTCTCCCTATCGAGCGAGTAGCCGATCGAGGCGTACTTCACGCCGTGCCAATGCGTGAACAGCGGGTAGCGGCCGGCCTCGATGCGCTTGCCGTTGTTGAGCGTCTTGTTGTCGCCGGGCCCGAGCGCCTCGCAGACGAAGCCCGACAGGCCGGCGATCGGCTGGCCGTCGCGGAACGTGTCGTAGCGCCCATAGGTACGCGACCTGCCGGCTGCATGCTGTTGTTCCAGCCGCCGGACAGCGATCACCCAACCCGTCTCTTGCATGGACGGACAGTACAGGACTCGGCCAGTATCGCCAGCATGTCCGAACTGATCCCCACGGGCGTCGCCTTCGCCGACGGCGCCTACATGCCGGTCGAGCAGCTCAGCGTTTCCGCGCTCGACTACGGCTTCACGCGCTCCGACGTCACCTATGACGTGGTGCATGTCTGGAACGGAAGCTTCTTCCGGCTGGAGCATCACCTCGACCGCTTCACCACCTCGATGGCCAAGCTGCGGATGAATCCAGGCCACGACCGCGAGGCGATGCGCGACATCCTGATGGAATGCGTGCGCCGCACCGGCTTGCGCGAGGCCTATGTCGCGATGGTCTGCACGCGCGGCCGCCCGCCGCCCGGCGTGCGCGACATCCGGCAATGCCGCAACCGCTTCATGGCCTACGCCATTCCCTTCGTCTGGATCGCCAACGAGGACAAGCAGCGCACCGGCCTGTCGGCGGTGATCGCCTCGCGCCCGCGCATTCCCGTGGCCTCGGTCGACCCGACGGTGAAGAACTATCACTGGCTCGACATGGAATGCAGCCTGTTCGAGGCCTATGACGCCGGCGCCGACACGGTGATCCTGCCCAGCCTCGAGGGCACCATCACCGAAGGTCCGGGCTTCAACGTCTTCGCCATCCGCGACAACACGGTGATGACGCCCGACAGCGGCGTGCTCGAAGGCATCACCCGCGGCGCGGTGATCGATTTGTGCCGGCGCGAGCGGATTCCCATCGAGGTGCGGCCGGTGACCGTGGCGGAGTTCCGCGACGCCGTCGAGATTTTCGCCGCCTCGACCGCCGGCGGCGTGATGCCGGTGACCCGGCTCGACGGCCGCATCCTGGGCAACGGCGCGCCCGGCGCGATGACCAGTCGCATCCGCGATCTCTACTGGGCCTGGCACCAGGACCCTGGCGAGACGACGCCGGTCGACTATGGTCTCTGAGTCAGGGCCGAGCGCCCTGCCTGCCGGCCTGTCCGTCGCGGAGGCCGCGCGCCGCCTGGCCGAGACCGGCGCCAACGAGGTGACCGAGACGCGCGAGCATCCGCTGCGCCGGGCGCTGCGCCATTTCTGGGCGCCCGTGCCCTGGATGCTCGAAGCCACCATCGTGCTGCAGCTGGTGGCCGGCGAGCACGTGGAGGCCGCCATGGTCGCCACCCTGCTGCTGATCAACGTCGTGCTCGCCATGGTCCAGGAGGGGCGCGCCAACGCGACGCTCGCCCTGTTGCGTCAACGCCTGGCGCCGCGCGCCCGGGTGCGCCGCGACGGCGCCTGGTCCGACGTGCCGGCGTCGGTGCTGGTACCGGGCGACGTGGTGCAGCTGTCGCTCGGCTCCATCGTGCCGGCCGATACCCGGCTGGTCTCGGGCTCGGTGTCGCTCGATCAGTCGATGCTGACGGGCGAATCCGTCGCGGTCGACCGGGAGGCCGGCGGACAGGCCTATGCCGGTGCCCTGGTGCGCCACGGCGAGGCCCTGGCCGAGGTCACGGCAACCGGCGGCCGGACCTTCTTCGGCCGCACCGCCGAACTGGTGCACGCCGCCAACGTGGAAAGCAGCGAGCAGCAGGCGGTGCTCGGCGTGGTCAAGGTGCTGACCGCCGTGAACATGGCCATCGTCGTCGGCATGGTCGCCTATGCCTTCGGCATCGGCATGGCCACCGCACAGATCATCCCGCTGGTGCTGGCGGCGCTGCTGTCGGCGGTGCCGGTCGCGATGCCGGCGGTCTTCGCCCTGACGGCGGCGCTGGGCGCGCGGCGGCTGGCCGGCGAGGGCGTGCTGCTGGCCCGGCTCTCGGCGCTGCAGGATGCGGCGATGATCGACGTGCTGTGCGTCGACAAGACCGGCACCTTGACCATGAACAGCCTGAGCGTCAGCCGCGTGGTGCCGCTGGCGCAGGGGCTCACCGCGGCATCGCTGCTCGGCCAGGCGGCGGCCGCGAGCTCGGCCGACGGTCAGGATCCGGTCGATGCCGTGATCCGCGCGGCGGCGCTCGCGCAGGGCGCGGCGGTTCCGCCAGTGAGCAACTTCACCCCCTTCGACCCGGTGACCAAGATGGCCGAGGCACTGGTCGCCGGGCCGCAAGGCGCCGCGCTGCGTATCGCCAAGGGCTCGCCGATCGCCATCGCCGCGCTGGCGCCGCTGACGCCCGAGGTGCGGGACGCCCAGGCGCAGCTTGCCGCGGAAGGCTGCCGCATCCTGGCCGTCGCTTCCGGCCCGCCGCAGGCCATGGCGGTGATCGGCCTCATCGGTCTCAGCGATCCGCCGCGCGCCGATTCCGCCCCGCTGCTGGCCGAGCTGCGCGGCCTGGGCATCGGCGCCGTCATGATCACCGGCGATACCGCCGAGACCGCCGGCACCGTGGCCCGCGCCATCGGCCTCGACGGACCGGTCTGCCCGCCCGGCAAGATCCCGGAAAAGGTTGGGCCGCGCGACTACGCCGTCTATGCCGGCGTGTTCCCGGAAGACAAGTTCCGGCTGGTCAAGGCCTTCCAGCGCCAGGGTCACGCGGTCGGCATGTGCGGCGACGGCGCCAACGACGCCCCGGCGCTGCGTCAGGCGCAGATGGGCATCGCGGTGTCGAGCGCGACCGATGTGGCCAAGTCGGCGGCCGGGCTGGTGCTCACCCAGCCCGGGCTGCGCGGCATCCTGACGGCGATCGACGAGGGCCGCGCGGCGTTCCAGCGGGTGCTCACCTTCACGCTGGGCATGCTGGTCAACAAGGCGGTGACGCTGATCGTCATGGGCGGCGGCCTGGTGCTCACCGGCCA
>CAYNOF010000869.1:0-11199 GCA_964398335.1 uncultured Rhizobiaceae bacterium | reverse complement strand
CGCCTGCTGGTCGCCGCGGTGGCGGTGACCTTGGGCCTGCTGCTGGCGTCGGTGCCGATGCGCCTGGGCCCGCTGATCGCCGCCATGCTCGCGGTGAGCATCGCGCTGATCGCCGCGCGGCTGTGGAGGATCAAGTGAGCGAGGCGATCCAGGTGCTGATCGTCGCCGTGACGCTCTACGTCATCAAGGCGCTGCCGCTGATGTGGCGCGTCGTGCCGCGCACGCCGTTGGCCGACCGCATCTTCGACCTGCTGCCGGTGGCGATGCTGATGGCCATGCTGCTGCCGCCGGTGCTGCGGCCGCTGTTCAGCGACCTCGCGGCGAGCGGTGGCTGGCTGGCGCTGACGGCCCTGGCCTCGACCTTCGCGGTCTGCCTGCTGACCAACCGCGCGGCCCTGGGAATCGGCGTCGGGCTGGCGATTCTGGCGGTCGCGGAGCTGCTTTGAGGCCGTCCGGGGCCGGCTTGCAATTCCCCGGGTCAGCCGCCACATTCCGGCGCAAAGAGGGCCCCATTCATGGATCAGATCATCGGTAACGGCGTGGCCGCGGGCGGCGCCGACCTGGTCAAGGACTCCGACCAGAAGAAGTTCGCCAAGGACGTCATCGACGCCAGCCGCAACCGGCCGGTGATCGTCGATTTCTGGGCGCCGTGGTGCGGGCCGTGCAAGACGCTGGGCCCGATCATCGAGAAGCAGGTCAAGGCCGCCAAGGGCGCCGTCGAGCTGGTGAAGATCAACATCGACGAGAACCAGATGCTGGCGCAGCAGCTGCGCATTCAGTCGATCCCCGCGGTCTACGCCTTCTTCCAGGGCCGCCCGGTCGACGGCTTCGTCGGCGCGCTGCCCGAGAGCCAGGTCAAGCAGTTCATCGACCGGCTGGTGCAGGCCACCGGCGGCCCGCCGGGCGCCGAGGAACTTGCGGCCGCGCTCGAGGAGGCGAAGAAGGCGCTCGACGCCGGCGACATCCCGCAGGCGGCGCAGATCTACGACGCCATCCTGCAGCAGGAGCCGGAATCGGCGCCGGCCATCGCCGGGCTGGTGAAGGTGCGCCTCGCCGCCGAGGATCTCGAGGGCGCCAAGGAGCTGCTGGCCTCGCTGCCGCCAGATGTCGCCAAGCACGCCGACATCGTCGCCGCGAAATCGGCGATCGATCTCGCCGAGCAGGCGGCCGATGCCGGCCCGGTGGGCGAACTGGAGGCCAAGGTCGCGGCCGACGAGAAGGACCACCAGGCGCGCTACGATCTCGCCATGGCGCTCTACGCCAATGGCCGCCGCCAGGAGGCGCTCGACCACCTGCTGACCTCGATCAAGCTCGACCGCAAATGGAACGAGGAGGCGGCGCGCAAGCAGCTCCTGAAGTTCTTCGAGGCGCTGGGCTTCACCGATCCGCTGAGCATCGAGGGACGCAAGCGGCTGTCCTCGATCCTGTTCTCGTAAGCACGATGGTGGCCGGACGTCGGTCCAACCCGTTCGATCCGGCCTTCGAGCAATTGCCCGAGGCGCTGCCGATCTTTCCGCTGAGCGGCGTGCTGCTGCTGCCCGGCGGACGGCTGCCGCTCAACATCTTCGAGCCGCGCTACCTGGCGATGTTCTTCGACGCGCTGGGCGGCCATCGCATGATCGGCATGCTGCAGCCCACCATGCCCGGCGGGTATGCCGGCGACGGCCTGCCGAGCGACAGCGGCCCGCCGCCGGTCGAGGGCGTGGGCTGCGCCGGTCGCATCGTCGCGTTTTCCGAGACCGATGACGGGCGCCTGCTGGTCACCCTGGCCGGGCTGATCCGCTTCGAGACCGGCAAGGAATTGCCGCTGCACGCCAACGGCTACCGCCGGGTGATCCCGAACTACGAGCGCTTCCGCGACGATCTCGAGGGCGACGAGCCCGAGATCGAGCTCGATCGGGCGCGCCTGATGACGGCGCTGGAAGGCTATTTCCGCGCCCGCAAGCTGCAGGGCGACTGGAGCGGCCTGAAGCGCGCCAGCGACGACAACCTGGTGACCTCGCTGGCCATGGTCTGCCCCTTCGCGCCGTCGGAGAAGCAGGCGCTGCTGGAGGCGCCCGACGGCTCGGCGCGCGCCCGTCTGCTGATCGCGTTGCTGGAGATGGCCGCGATGGGCGGCGGCGAGCCCGAGACGCCGTCGCGCCACTGAACTGCCCGTGCTATAGGGTAGAGCAAGCGTCCGGAGCGTCGCATGACACCCCCTGAAACGCCGGCCGGCAAGGTCGGCATCGACCCGAAGCTGCTCGAGATCCTGGTCTGCCCGGTGACCCACGGGCCGCTGGAGTTCGACCCCGTGGCCGGCGAGCTGATCAGCCGCCGGGCGGGGCTGGCCTATCCAATCCGCGACGGCATTCCCATCATGCTGCCGGGCGAGGCGCGCCGGCTGGAGGACACGCCATGAGCCTGGCCGAGGCGCCGCAAGCCGGCACGCAGCCCTGGCCGGCCGAGATCCGCCTGTTCCGCGAGCTCGGCCAGCTCGAGGTCGATTTCGAGGACGGCCGCAATTTCAAGTATTCGGCCGAGTACCTGCGCGTCGAGAGCCCGTCGGCCGAGGTGCAGGGCCACAGCGCCGACCAGAAGAAGATCGTCGCCGGCCGCCGCCACGTGCGCATCGACGCCATCGAGCCGGTCGGCAACTACGCCATCCGCATCCGCTTCGACGACAAGCACGACACCGGCATCTTCAGCTGGGCCTATCTGCGCGAGCTGGGCGAGAAGCACCAGGAGAAGTGGGACGCCTATCTCGCCGCCCTGCTCTATCGCGGGCTGAGCCGCGATCCCTGACCGCATGAAGCTCATCATCGTCGGCGGCGGCATCGGCGGGCTGACCGCCGCGCTCTGCCTGCACAAAGCCGGCCACCAGGTCCGCGTCTACGAAGCGGTGGGCGAGATCCGCGCGCTGGGCGTCGGCATCAACGTGCAGCCCAGCGCGGTCCGCATCCTCTCCAAGCTCGGCCTGGTCGACGATCTCGACAAGGTGGCGATCCGCACCGCCGAGCTGGTCTTCGCCAATCGCCACGGCCAGCCGATCTGGCGCGATCCGCGCGGACTCGACGGCGGCTATCCCTGGCCGCAATTCTCGATCCATCGCGGCGACCTGCAGATGGCGCTGCTCAACGCCGCCACGATGCGGCTCGGTGCCGACAACATCCGGCCCGGCCATCGTCTCGCACGCTTCGAGCAAAGCCAGGACAGCGTCACTGCGCATTTCATCGATCGCGACGGCAAGCCCGTCGGCAGCGATACCGCCGATATCCTGATCGGCGCCGACGGCATCCACTCGACGGTACGCTCGATGTTCTACCCGGACGAAGGCCCGCCGCGCTGGCAGGGCGTGATGATGTGGCGCGGCGTCAGCGAGGGCATGCCCTTCCTCACCGGCCGCTCGATGGTGCAGGCCGGCTATCACCGGCAGAAATTCGTCTGCTACCCGATCTCACGGAAACACGCCGAAGGCGGCAAGGCGCTGATCAACTGGATCGCCGACCTCTATCTCGGCGAAGGCACCGCGCCGCCGCGCGAGGACTGGAACAAGCCCGGCGATGCCAACGACATCCTGCCCAAGTTCTCGGGCTGGAATTTCGGCTGGCTCGACGTGCCGACGATCATCCGCACCGCCAGCGCGATCTTCGAGTTTCCGATGGTCGATCGCGATCCGCTGCCGCGCTGGAGCCACGCGCGCGTCACGCTGCTCGGCGACGCGGCGCATCCGATGTATCCCATCGGCTCCAATGGTGCCACGCAGGCGATCATCGACGGCGAGGCGCTGACTGTCGCGCTGTCCGAGGAGAGCGATCCAGTCGCAGCGCTGAAGCTCTATGACTCGCGCCGCCTGCCGCCCACCGCGCGCATCGTCGAGAGCAATCGCAAGCACGGCCTCGATCGCGTGCTCGATATCGTCGAGGAGCGCGCGCCGAACGGGTTCACCGATCTCGAGAGGGTGCTGCCGGCGGCCGAGCTCGAGAGCATCGTCGGCGACTACAAGCGCATGGCGCTGTACGACAGGGAAAGCCTGCTGAAGCTCGCCGCTCAGGGCTGACGTCTCTGCAACCGCCCGCGTCTCGCCGGCCCTATGCGAAGAGCCGGCGGTCCCGGTTCCATCACGATGCGCGCGCCGGCCTCGGACACGCTCAATCGCACTTGGGACTGGGGAATTCCGTGAGGTCCTTGATCACGGCCTTCATCTCGATGCCCTCGCGCTTGAAGTTCAGGCGCGGGATGATGCCGCTTTCGAACATCTCGTAGACGATCTCGCCGCGCTCGCCGAGCGTCTTGGAGGTCTGCTTCAGCACCCAGCGGCGGCCCTTGAGCAGCGCCGGCAGCTCGCGGACCTGGCCGGGCGCGGGCGGCGCCTTGCCCTTGCCCTTCGGTGCCTTGGGATCGGGCGGCGGCGCGTCCTTCAGCGTGCCGATCGTGCTGATCGGCTCGCGGAAGGGCGCCGCGGAGGTCAGCTCGACCTTGAGGTCGACCGGCATCTGGAAGCGCACCAGGTCGACCGTCGAGGCGTACCAGGGACCGGGATGGTTGACGCGCAGCTGCTCCAGCAGCAGGCGGCGGAAGGTCATCGGCCCGATCGTGCCCGGCGGCAGCGCCACCTCGCGCGGCACCTTGCCGACGCGCACCTGCAGCAGGCCCTTCTTCTCCGGCCCGCCGAAGAAGGCCGCGCCCTCGACCGGCTCGCCGCGCGAATTGGCCATGTACTGCGCGCGATAGCCCAGCCGGTCGCCGTCCAGGCTCTCGGTGTAGTTCAGCCGCTCGTTGTAGATGTTGGCCAGGTCGCTGAACGGCTGGTCGTCGCCGCGCCGGCCCTTGATGCCCTTGTCGATGGCGTAATACAGCGCACCGCCGTAGCTCCACGCCTCGCAGCTGCGCGTCCAGGATTCCGAAAGCTGCGCCTCGGCGCTGATGTCGCCCGGCGTCTTGTCGATGGTGACGCCGTAGGAAATGGCGTAGCCCGACATCTCCGGCGGCTTGGGCGGCGCGGGCGGGGGTTGCTGCGCATGCGCCACCAACGCAGTGCCCAGCAGGCCAACGACACACCATCCGATCGTACGCATGATCGGCATTCGTTGTTCTTCCCGAAGGCGGCGCGGCGGAGGGAAATCGCCGCGACAACCACCCCTCAGATGCCACGCACGGCCGCGCCGCGCAACGATCTTACGCGAATGCCTCCTCCCAGGTCCCGCGGGTCGAGGCCTTGGAATACTCGGTGGCGCGGTTCTCGAAGAAATTGGTGTGCTCGACGGCGTTGAGCATGGCGTCGATCCAGGGCAGCGGGTTCTTCTCGCTGCGGAAGATCGGCTGCAGGCCGAGCTGGTTGAGGCGCCGGTCGGCGATGAAGCGGATGTATTTCTTCACATCCTCCGCCGTCATGCCCTCGACGCCGCCCATCTCGAAGGAGAGGTCGATGAAGGCGTCCTCGTGGTCGACGATGGTGGCGCAGGCGACGTAAAGCTCGCGGCGCAGCTCCTCGGTCCAGATCTCGGGGTTCTCCGAGATGAAGGTGCGGAACAGGCGGATCATCGAGTTGCAGTGCAGGGTCTCGTCGCGCACCGACCACGAAACGATCTGGCCCATGCCCTTCATCTTGTTGAAGCGCGGGAAGTTCAGCAGCATGGCGAACGAGGCGAAGAGCTGCAGGCCCTCGGTGAAGGCGCCGAACACCGCCAGCGTCTTGGCGATGTCCTCCTTCGAGTCGACGTTGAAGGCCTGCATATAGTCGTACTTGTCCTTCATCTCCTTGTAGCGGAGGAAGGCCGAGTACTCGCTCTCGGGCATGCCGATGGTGTCGAGCAGATGGCTGTAGGCGGCGATGTGCACCGTCTCCATCGCCGAGAAGGCCGACAGCATCATCTGCACTTCGGTGGGTTTGAAGACCCGCGCGTAGTGCTTCATGTAGCAGTTGTTCACCTCGACGTCGGCCTGGGTGAAGAAGCGGAAGATCTGCGTCAGCAGATGCCGCTCGGCGTCGCTCAGCTTGTTGCGCCAGTCCTTGACGTCGTCGGCCAGCGGCACTTCCTCGGGCAGCCAGTGGATGCGCTGCTGGGTGTGCCAGGCGTCATAGGCCCAGGGATAGTGGAACGGCTTGTAGATCGGTTTGGCGTCGAGCAGGGACATGGCGGCGGCCGATACGGACGGAGTGCGGAGAGAACCGGACCGCGCCGCCGTCCCTCAGCTGGGAGACGGCGGTGCGACCGGGGATGGTCGGAGCCTCATTGGCAGGCGAGGCATTCCTCGTAGTTGTTGCCGTTCTCTTGGGCAGCCATGGTGGCCATGGCGGCCAGCGGCAGGTCCGAGGGGGCGTCGGCGCCGTTCTTGTTCAGAGGGGGCATCGGAACACTCGAGCCGGCGACGTCGCCGGACACGGCCTCCGCGCGCTGGATGCTGAGCGAGCGGCAGTAGTAGAGGGTCTTCACGCCGCGCTTCCAGGCCATCATGTGGATCTGGTGCAGGTCGCGTTTGTGCACGTCGCCGGGCAGGAAGATGTTGAGGGACTGCGACTGGCAGATCGAAGGCGCGCGGTCGGCGGCGTGCTCGACCAGCCAGCGCTGGTCGAGTTCGAAAGCGGTCTTGAACACCGCCTTCTCGTGGTCATCGAAGAAGTCGAGATGCTGCACCGAACCCTGGTTCAGGGTGATCGACGTCCACGTGTCCTCGTCGTCGCGGCCCTTCTGCGCCAGCACCTTCTGCAGGTACGGATTGCGCACGCTGAACGAGCCGCTGAGCGTCTTGTGCATGTAGACGTTTGCCGCCACCGGTTCGATGCCGGGCGAGGCGCCGCCGCAGATGATCGAGATCGACGCGGTGGGCGCGATGGCGAGCTTGTTGGAGAAGCGCTCCATGATGCCGAAATCGGCGGCATCCGGGCAGGCGCCGCGCTCCTCGGCCAGCTTCACCGAGGCGGCGTCGCAGCCGGCGCGGATGTGCTTGAACATCTTCTTGTTCCACACCTTGGCCATCACCGACTCGAGCGGGATGTTGTTGGCCTGCAGGAAGGAGTGGAAGCCCATCACGCCCAGGCCGACGCTGCGCTCGCGCATCGCCGAATAGGTGGCGCGCTGGAAGTCGCTGCTGGCGTCCTCGATGAAGCCCTGCAGCACGTTGTCGAGGAAGCGCATCACGTCCTCGATGAACATCGGGTGGTCCTGCCACTCGAAGTATGTCTCGAGGTTCAGCGACGAGAGGCAGCAGACCGCGGTGCGCTCCTTGCCGAAGCGGTCGATGCCGGTGGGCAGCGTGATCTCGCTGCAGAGGTTCGACGTCTTGACCTGCAGGCCGGCGAGCTTCTGGTGCTCGGGCAGGTTCTTGTTCACGTGGTCGATGAAGATGATGTAGGGCTCGCCGGTTTCGATGCGCGCCTGCAGGATGCGGATCCACAGGCCGCGGGCCGAGATCTTGCGCAGCGGCGCGCCGTCCTTGGGCGAGGTCAGCGCCCATTCCTCGTCGTTCTCGACCGCGCGCATGAAGGCGTCGGGGATGAGGATGCCGTGGTGCAGGTTCAGCGCCTTGCGGTTGGGATCGCCGCCGGTGGGCCGGCGGATCTCGATGAACTCCTCGATCTCGGGGTGGCTGACCGGGATGTAGACCGCCGCCGAGCCGCGGCGCAGCGAGCCCTGCGAGATCGCGAGCGTCAGCGAGTCCATGACTCGGATGAAGGGCACGACGCCTGACGTCTTGCCGTTCATGCCGACCTTCTCGCCGATCGAGCGGAGATTGCCCCAGTACGAGCCGATGCCGCCGCCGCGCGCCGCCAGCCAGACATTCTCGTTCCACAGCTTGACGATGCCCTCGAGCGAATCGTCGGACTCGTTGAGGAAGCAGGAGATCGGCAGGCCGCGTTTGGTGCCACCGTTGCTCAGCACCGGCGTCGCCGGCATGAACCAGAGATTGGAGATGTAGTCGTAGAGGCGCTGGGCGTGCGCATCGTCGTCGGCATAGGCCGAGGCCACGCGCGCGAACAGATCCTGATAGCTTTCGCCCGGCATCAAATAGCGATCGGACAAGGTCGCCTTGCCGAACGGCGTCAGCTTGTCGTCACGCGACCGATCGATCACCACCCGGCCGCCGCTCTGAACCTGCACTACATCAAACACTTGGCGCCCCCGTTCGTCTTCTTTCCACAGCTGTGGACAGGACAGTTTGTGGGTTTTCGCTACATCTAGAGTGGATGGGCCTCCCAGCCACTATTAGTCGATGATACGCCCGCCTCCCGGTCTGTCACGGCGAATCTTTTACCGTTTATGTGAATCGCAAAAACAGACTCATAATCCATTGATTAATAATGATTAAGTTGAGGTTGAAATTACATTTCTTGACCTCGGTGAATCTTATGCTGCGCCGCACCCAAAACAAGAACAAAACGCGCTCTCCAAGGCATTTCCTACATCGGCAACCAGATTGTCAAGATTTCCGCGCTTCGTCTGCTGTCATCGCGGCTAAGCTGTTGCCCTTCAACGAGAAATGATCCCCAGAGCTATCCCCAGCACGCTCGTACCTCCCATCGCCATGATCGAGGTGCAATATTGGGAAGGTAGGAGCCCGGTAGTGGCTTCGACGGAGGCGCGCCATGGATGTTCGCTCATCGCCGACCGACCCGGCGATCGCCTCGACATTGGAAGCGGTGGCCGATCTGGCGCAGACGCGGGCGGTCGAACGCGGTCTTGATCCGGCGATGGCCGCTGCCTTCACGCGCGCGCTCTATGGCGGCCTGTCGGCTGACGATCTCGCCGCCGCTTCGATCGCCGATCGCGCCGCGGCGGCGCTGACCGTGCTCGACTTCGTACGCGAGCGCTATGCCGGCGAAGCCAAGGTGCGCGTCTACGATCCGACGCCCGGGCAGCACGGCTATGGCGCGAACTGCAGCGTCGTCGAGATCGTCAACGACGACATGCCGGTCCTCGTCGACTCGGTGACGATGGAGATCACCAAGCGCGAGCTCGCCATCCGCCTGCTGGCGCACCCCGTGGTCGGCGTGCGGCGCGACGAGGCGGCCCGCCTGGTCGCCATCGGCGACGATGGTCGACGCGAATCGGTGATGCGCATCGAGATCGACCACGCCGTCGAGGCCGAGGCGCTGGCCGAGGGCTTGCGCCTGGCGCTCGCCGAGGTGCGGCTGGCCGTCGGCGACTGGATGACGATGCGCGAGGCCGCGCTCGATGCGGCGCGCGAGCTCAGCACGGCGTCGGGCCGCAGCGGCTGCGAGCCGCACGCGCTGGAGGAGGCCGCGTCCTTCCTGCGCTGGGCCGAGGACAACCACTTCACCTTCCTCGGCTATCGCCGCTTTGGCTACGAGGCCGACGGCACGCGCACGCCGATCGACGGCACCGGCCTGGGCATCCTGCGCGATCCCGCCGTGCGCCTGTTCGATCCGCATCCCGCCGGCGACGAGGCGATGGCCGTCTTCGCCAGATCGGTCGCGCCGGTGCTGCTGATGAAGAGCGACCGGCCCTCGCGCGTGCATCGCGCCGGCTCGATGGACGTGATCGTGGTCAAGAGCTACGGCGAGGACGGCAAGGTGAGCGGCGAACGCCGCTTCTGCGGCCTGTTCACCTCGTCGGCCTATCACGCCTCGCCGCGCGACATCCCGCTGCTGCGCCGCAAGGTGGCGCGCGTGCTGGCGCGCGCCGGCTTCGATCCCGCGAGCCACGACGGCAAGGCGCTGCTCAACATCCTCGAGACGCATCCGCGCGACGAGATGTTCCAGAGCGACGACGACACGCTGTTCTCGATCGCCACCGGCGTGCTGCAGCTGCAGGAGCGCCAGCGCGTGGCGCTGTTCGTGCGTCCCGACGCCGCCGGCCGTTTCGTCTCGTGCCTGGTCTATGCGCCGCGCGAAAGCTACGACAGCGACCTGCGCAAGCGTTTCACCGCCATCCTGGAGCGCGCCTACCGCGGCACGGTCAGCACCTTCTCGGTCAGCGTCGGCGACGAGTCGGTGCTGGCGCGCGTGCTGTTCATCCTGCGGCCGGACGATCCCGTGGCTGCCCTGCCCGATCCGGAGCCGATCGAGCGCGAACTGGCCGAGGCGGCGCGGACGTGGAGCGACAGGCTGAAGGAGGCGCTGGTCGAGCGCCATGGCGAGGCCGACGGGCTGGGCCTGGCGCGCCGCATGGCCGGTGCCTTCCCGCTGGCCTATCGCGAGGTCTTCGACGGTGCCACGGCGGCGCGCGATCTCGCCCAGGCGCTGGCGATCCAGGGCGGCGTGCCGCTCGGCATCGATCTCTACCGGCGTCCCGACCAGGCGCCGCACCAGATGGCCCTGAAGCTGGCACGCGCGGCGCAGCCGATCCCGCTGTCGGATATCCTGCCGCCGCTGGAGGCGATGGGCCTGCGGGCGATGAACGAGACGCCCTACCGGCTGTCGCTGCCCGACGGCGCGGTCTGGATGCACGATTTCAGCCTCGAGACCGCCGACGGCCGGGCGGTCGACGTCGACGTCGAGCGGACCGACTTCGCCGAGACGCTGGGCGCGGTGTGGACCGGCGACATGGAGAGCGACGGTTTCAACCGCCTGGTGCTCGGCGCCGAGATCGAGCCGCGCGACGTGGTCGTGCTGCGCGCCTACGCCAAGTTCCTGCGCCAGGCCGGCTTCCCGTTCAGTCAGGACTATGTCGAGCGGGCGCTGGCGGCGCACATCGACATCGCCGCCGAACTGGCGGCGCTGTTCCGCGCCCGGCTCGATCCGGCGCTGGGCGCGCCCGATGCGGCCGAGCGTCTCGAGCGCATCGAGAAGGCGCGCACCGCGATCGCCGCGGCGCTGGAGCAGGTGGCGAGCCTCGACGAGGACCGCATCCTGCGGCGCTACCTCAACGCCATCGAATGCACGCTGCGCACCAATTTCTGGCAGCCGAGCGCCGACGGCCGCCCCAAGCCTTACGTCTCGTTCAAGCTCGACAGCCGGCGGCTGGACGAGCTGCCGCTGCCGCGGCCGATGGTCGAGATCTTCGTCTACAGCCCGCGCATGGAGGGCGTGCACCTGCGCGGCGGCCCGGTGGCGCGCGGCGGCATCCGCTGGTCCGACCGGCGCGAGGATTTCCGCACCGAGATCCTGGGCCTGATGAAGGCGCAGATGGTGAAGAATGCCGTCATCGTGCCGGTCGGCTCCAAGGGCGGATTCTTCGTCAAACGCCCGCTGCCTGCCGAAGCGGGCCGCGATGCCGCGCTCGCCAAAGGCATCGATTGCTACAAGACATTCATGCG
>CAYNOF010000868.1:0-3551 GCA_964398335.1 uncultured Rhizobiaceae bacterium | reverse complement strand
CGCCGAGGACACGCCCGACAGCAGGCCGTTGTGCCAGAAGCCGCCGTCGCCCATCACCGTGAGCGTGCGCCGGTCCATGAACGAGGACACGCCCTGCGCCGCCGCCAGCGACATGCCGAAGCCGAGGATCGAGTTGCCGAGGCTGAACGGCGCGAAGGTCGCGAAGGAATGGCAGCCGATATCGGTCGAGACATGCACCTTGCCGATCTCGCGCTCGACCAGCTTCACCGCCGTGAAAACCGGGCGCTCCGGGCAGCCGGTGCAGAAACCCGGCGGACGCAACGGCAACGGCGCACCCAGCGCCGCCTGCACGCGCGCGCGGCGTTCGCGCACCGCAGCGAAACGCTTCGCCGGCTCGCTGATGTCAATGTCGGGACGCGCCGCACCGACGAAGGCCAGCAGGCCCTCGGTCAACGCCTCGGCGGTGTACTCGCCGGCCATCGGCAGCGCGCCCTTGCCGTGGATCTTCGTCTGCACGTCTGATTTGCGCAGGATCGAGTCGATGGCGGTCTCGATGAAGTTCGGGCTGCCTTCCTCGATCACCAGCACGTGGCGCTTGCCCGCGCAGAAGCCGGCGACCTGCTCCGGCACCAGCGGATGCACGACATTGAGCACAAGCGTCGGCACCTTGGTGCCGCCGAAGCCGTCGGCCAGCCCCAGGCGCTCCAGCGCGCGCAGGGTGACGTTGGTCAGGCCGCCCTGGACGATGATGCCGATGTCGTCGAGGTCGCCGGGCAATGTCTCGTTCAGGCCGCGCTCGACGATATACCGACGCGCCGCCGGCATGCGCACCTCGAACTTCATCTTCTCGTGCGCATAGGTCGAGGGCGGGTGCGAAAGCTTGGCGTAGTCGTGCGCCGCCGGCTTCGACAGCAGGCGGTTGCGCGAGATCGACGGCGCCACATTGGCCTTGGCGGTGAACTCGCCGGTGACGTGGCAGGCGCGGATGCGCAGATCCATGATCACCGGCGTGCTGGATGCCTCCGACAGCTCGAAGCCGCTTTCGACCAGCTTGACGATGGTCGGCAGGTCGGGCCGGGGGTCCATCAGCCAGACCGAGGATTTCAGCGCGTAGGCATGCGTGCGCTCCTGGATCACCGAGGCGCCCTCGCCGTAATCCTCGCCGACCACGATCAGCGCGCCGCCGACCACGCCGGCCGACGCAAGATTGGACAGCGCATCGGAGGCGACGTTGGTGCCGACGATCGACTTCCAGGTGACGCAGCCGCGGATCGGATAGTTGATCGAGGCGGCCAGCAGGGCGGCGGCCGAGGCCTCGTTGGCGCAGGTCTCGAGATGCACGCCCAATTCGTCGAGCAGGTCCTGGGCGTCGACCAGCACGTCCACCAGGTGCGACACAGGTGCGCCCTGGTAGCCGCCGACATAGCCGACGCCGGCCTGCAGGATGGCCTTGGTGACCGCCAGGATGCCTTCGCCACGGAAGGTCTCGCCGTCGCCCAGGCGCAGCGATTTGACCTCTTCCTTGAACGATCTTTCCGCCACGCGAATCCTCCGCCGCCGTCTTCGGGCGCCCGCGTCATGCTGTCAATGCGTTTTCCCTTGCCGCACAGGGGTCGCAAGCCTACGATTCCCTAAACAGGCAAAGGCGCGGTCAACAGCGTCGATCGTCGGGGGTGGATTGGTTTGATGATCCTCAGGATCGTCGCAAGTGCGATCGCAGCTTCGCTGTTGAGCCTCGGCACCGCCGTCGCGCAGGACGGTCCGGTCGAGTTGAAATTCGCCCATTTCCTGCCCAACGACCACGTGCTGAGCCGCACCGGCTTCGAGACCTGGGCGCGCTCGATCGAGGCGGACTCGGACGGCACGATCACCATCACCATCCACGGCGCCCAGGAGCTGGGCAAGACCGGCGACCACTACGAGATGGCGCGCGACGGCGTCGCCGATTTCGCCTTCATCAATCCCGGCTACGTCCCCGGCCGCTTCCCGATCTTCACCGCCATCGAGCTGCCGTTCAGCGTCACCGACCCGCTCAAGGGCACCGCGGCGCTCGACCGCTGGTACCGCAAGTACGCGGCCCAGGAGATGCCCGACGTGCGCTTCTGCCTGGCCCATGTCCACGATCCCGGTGCGCTGCACGCGCGCATGCCGGTGGCGGCGCCGGGCGACCTCGAGGGCGCGCGGGTGCGCACGGTCAGCGACTCCACCAACGCCCTGGTCAAGGCGCTGGGCGGCGTGCCGGTGCGCGTGCCGGCGCCCGAGGCGCGCAAGGCGCTGAAGAAGGGCGCGATCGACGCCCTGCTGATGCCCTGGGCCACGCTCTCGGTGTGGGGCGTCGACAGGCTCGCGACCTACCATCTCGACCTGCCGATCTATGTCGGCGCCTTCGCCATCGTGATGAACCCCGCGACCTATGCCCGGCTGTCGCCGGCCCAGCGCAAGGTCGTCGACGGCCATTGCACCACCGAGTGGGCGGTGCGCGTCGCCGCCGGCTGGGCCGAGGACGAGCAGCGCGGCCACGCGGCGATGCTCAAGGCGCCCGGCCACACGGTGTACCGGCCGGTCGGCAGCGACCTGAAGGCGTGGCGCGAGCTGGCCGAGCCGCTGATCGAACGCTGGACCGATGCGCTGCGCAGCCGCGGCGTGGAGTCGGACTCTCTGCGCGCCGCGCTGCGCCGCGAGCTGCAGGCCGCCAACGCCGCCTATTGATCTATCGCCGCCGCCTGCGATCCGGCGTCTTCGGCCGTGCGCCGCTGTCGCGATACTTGCGCAGCAGCAGGCGCAACGGCTCCAGCATCGGCGCCACGATCTGCGGCCGCCGCTCCAGGATCGACAGCGCCAGCGCACCGGCCTCCAGGGTCGAGACGCTCTCGCGCCTGGGCTCGCGGCGCAGGTCGCCGTAGAGCGAGGGCGCCCGCGGGTTGAGCACCAGGCGGCGCGTCTTCAGGAGCCAGGCGTTGCGCCACCACAGCGCCTTGGCCTGCGCCCAGTTGCCGTCGAGCAGGATCAGACCCTCCAGCCCGCCCAGCACGCCCTCCTGGTCGGGCAATTCGGCGCCGTCGGCGTCGACGGCGAGCAACGGCGGCGCGTCGGGTGCCGGCGCCTGGGTGCGCGCGCCGAGATAGAGCGTGCCCCAGCGCCGCGTCTCGGCCGGTCGGCCCAGCGCCTTGGCGAGATTGGGCCACGACAGGCCGGTGCGCAGCGTGGCGTGCGTCAGCTGGCGGCAGAGGATGCCGGCTGTGCCCAGTTCGCGGTCCTGCTCCTGCGGATGACGCAGCACGAGAAGCTCGACGCGGTTGTCGACCGACGCCAGCGCGGCGCAGACGCACAGCCCCGCCGGCTTGCCGCAGCGCGGACAGTCCTGCGCCTCTTGTTGCGCGATATCGCTCATCGGCTGCTTGTAGCGCGATTTCGCCCGGCGCGGGCGGCCCTCAGCACAGGCTTGATCTGGCGGCGACGGCGGCCGAAGAATCCCGCCGGACACAGGAGAGAGGATCAATGCCCAGCGTCGCGGTGAAGTCGGAAATCGCCGGCAAGGTGTGGAAGATCGAGACCAAGATCGGCGATTCGGTCGAGGAAGAGGGCCAGAT
>CAYNOF010000867.1:0-2479 GCA_964398335.1 uncultured Rhizobiaceae bacterium | reverse complement strand
CGGTCTGCAACCAGATCGTCCATATCGACCAGGGCAAGCTGGTCGCGTATGCCGGCAACTACGACCGCTTCGAGCGCACCCGCCGCGAGCAGGCCGAGCGGCTGGCGACCATGGCGGCGCGGCAGATGGCCGAGCGCAAGCGCATCCAGAGCTTCATCGACCGCTTCAAGGCCAAGGCGACCAAGGCACGCCAGGCGCAGTCGCGCGTGAAGCTGCTGGAGAAGATGGAGCCGATCGTGCCGATGGCCGAGGAGACGGCGATCGAGTTCAGCTTCCCGCAGCCGCAGAAGCTGGCGCCGCCGATCATCACTATGGAGCACGCCGCCGTCGGCTACGTCGCGGACACGCCGGTGCTCTCCAAGCTCGACCTGCGCATCGACATGGACGATCGCATCGCCCTGCTCGGCCAGAACGGCAACGGCAAGTCGACCTTCATCCGCCTGCTCGCCGATCGCCTGAAGCCGATGGCCGGCTCGGTGCGCCGTTCCGGCAAATTGCGCGTCGGTTACTTCTCGCAGCAGCAGGAGGAAGAGCTCGACTTCGAGGCGACGCCCTTCGAGCTGATGCGCCGGCTGATGCCGCTGGAGCCGCCGGTGAAGGTGCGCGCCCAGCTCGGCCGCTTCATGTTCTCGGCCGACAAGGCCGACCGCAAGGTGAAGTCGCTGTCGGGCGGCGAGAAGACGCGCCTGCTCTTCGCGCTGATGACCAAGGACGCGCCGCATATCCTGATGCTCGACGAGCCGACCAACCATCTCGACATGGATTCACGCAGCGCGCTGGTCGAGGCACTCAACGAGTACGACGGCGCGGTGATCCTGGTGAGCCACGATAGTTCGCTGGTGCGTCTCGTGGCCGACCAGCTCTGGCTGGTCGCCGGCGGCACCTGCAAGGTCTTCGACGGCGATCTCGACGACTACGAGCGCAGCCTGCTGCGCGAGCGCCGCGGCGAGCGCGCCGAGGAGAAGCCGGCCAAGGCCGCACCCGTTGCCGCCGTCACCGTGGTCGAGGACACATCGGCGGCGGCGCGCAAGGACCGCAAGCGGGCGGATGCCGAGACGCGCCAGCGTCTGGCCCCCCTGCGTCGCACGCTGGAGCGCGCCGAGAAGAATGTCGCGACGATCGAGGCCAAGCGCACCGAAGTCGCCGCCAAGCTCGCCGATCCCGCACTGTACGAAGGCTCGGGCGACGACGTGCGACGCCTGCAGATCGAGATGGGCCACCTGCAGCGCGACCTAGCCGCTGCCGAGGAAGCCTGGCTCGCCGCGCAGGAAGCTCTCGACGCGGCGCAGGCGGAAGCGGACGCAGCCTGACTGGGACCACCGGCTCTTCCCATCATGCCGGCGGTCAAACTATCGGTCCGCTGCCAGAAACTCTTCGACCTGCTTGCGGTCGCGGTAGAGGTAGGCGCGCCAGCCGCAGATGCGTGCGCCGTCGACATTGGCCGTTGCGTCGTCGAAATAGGCGATCGAGCGGGCGGTGTTCACGCCCATGCGCTGCTGCGCGTTGGTGAAGAACACGCGGTCGGGTTTGCACACGCCCAGCGCCGCCGAATAGATCACCTCGCTGATGCCCTCGCCCAGCGCGCCGGTCTGGCGCAGGTACTCGACGCGATGGTGTTCCTGGTTGGTGGCGATATAGACGCGGCCGCCGGTACGCGCGCTCCAGGCGCGCACGAGGGCCAGGAGTTCCTCATCGATCAGGCAGTCGTGGTCGAACCAGTAGCTGACGAATTCGTCGACGCGGTCGGCAAGCCCGATCGTGTCGAGGTACTCGCCCAGCGCGGCGAAAAGATCGCGCCGGCCGCGCAGCACGTCATGGAAGCCCTGGCGGAAAAAGCCCTCGGCCAGCTGCTCGTGGCTGATACCCCAATCGGCCTCGAGATCGCGATGCCACGGTGTCGGACCGAAGGGATCGCTGCGATTGACCACACCGTCGAGATCGAGGACCAGGACGGTGCCGGCCATCTACGCTGCCGTCGGCTTCGGCTCGGAAACCCGGCGGATCGTCACCACCGAGCCCATCGCCATCAGGAACAGCACCGAGGTCATGATCAGGATTCCCTGCGGCAGGCCGTGATCCATCATGTAGCCGAAGATCAGCGGCCCGATCGCCGAGCCGATATCGAGGCCGGAATAGACGAAGCCGAAGACCTTGCCCGAGGCGCCCGGCGGCGTGGCCTTGCGCACGATCATGTCGCGCGACGGACCGGTCGAGCCGGAGCAGAAGCCGGCCATCGCCATCACCGCCGCCGTGCCGACGAACGGCAGCACAGCGCTGGCGGCAAAGGCCATGAACAGCGCCGCACAGAGCAGGCCGCTGGCGGCGACACGGTCGTGCCGGTCGGTGCGATCGGCCAGCCAGCCGCCGGTGATCACACCCAGCGCGCTGCCGACGTAGTAGGCGATCACCGCGTTGGCCGCCATCTTGGGCGTCACGCTGTAGATCGAGGACAGCGCCTGTGAACCGAAGGCGTTGATGC
>CAYNOF010000866.1:0-4095 GCA_964398335.1 uncultured Rhizobiaceae bacterium | reverse complement strand
GGTCGGCGGATCCGGCGGCGGCGGCGGAACCGGGGGAACGGAGGGAGCGGATGCGAAGCACATGGGCGCATTCTAGCGCTCCGTTCTCCCGAGCCCTATTTCCGCCCCTACGAATGTCTTAGAATGCCGCTTTAGTGATGTGCGCCAGCGCTCGACAGGGCCCATGTTGCGGTCATGAGCGGACGTATCCTGTGGGCCGCATTGATGGCCTCCGCGCTGGCGGTTCCAGGCGGCGATCCGTGGGCGCAGACCTCCTACACGCCCAGCGAGTCGCAGCAGCCGCCGCCCATCATCGTGCCGCCGAAGCCGCCGCCGTCGCCGCTGTCGCCGACCGTGATCATTCCGCCGAAGCCGTCACCGACGCTGCCGCCGCCGGCCGGCCTCGACAGGCCGCCGGCGCCCAGCGCCACGTTCTGCTGCACGGGATCCGGCCGCTTCGGCCCTGTCGGCAGCGGCAATCCGGGCGCGCCCTGCCAGTGGACGCTGCCCAGCGGCGTCGCACAGGGCTCGACCTGCAACTGATCAGCTCAGATCTCGGCGTAGGGATCGTACTCGACCGCGACCCTGCCCGGCGTGCCGTTCGCGGCGAAGCCGCCGCCGCTGCCGAACGCAAGCGCGCGCGCCTGCGCGGGATAGGCGAAGGTCAGCGCCAGCGCGTCGCCCATGTCGGGTGAGGCGAGGCCGCGCTTCTTCATGTCCTCCTTGCGCTCGAGCTGGATCTGGTCGCGGCTGTTGAAGCTGTATTCCGGCCCGACGAGGTCGTCGGCCAGCTCGGCATCGTCGGGGATCGCGCCATGCGCCAGCCAGGCGCGCAGCTCGCCCCACATCTCGGCGCGCTTGTTGGCGTAGTTGGCGCCCTGCCCGTCGACGCGGCCGCCGCCCTGCGAGGCGCCGCCGAACTCGACGCCGATCACGCCGGGCACGTTGAGCTGCAGCAGGCGATCGACCACGCCCGCGCCCATGCCCATGTCGACATAGACCGCGTCGGCGCCGTGCGTGCGCGCCGCCTCGGCGACGCGCGCGGCCACCTGCATCAGGTCGGGGATGCGCAGCCGGATCGGCGCGATGGTGCGCGCGTCGCGGCCGCGGCGGAAGAAGATCACCGTGCGATCATCGCCATGGCGCGCCACGTCGACGCCGATGACCAGCGGATCGTGCAGATGCGACACCGGCTCGCGCCGCCGCGCCGCCTCGACCAGCTCGGGGCCGATGAACTGGCTCGAGCCGATGCGCGGGAACTCGCCGCGCACGCGCACGCGCACGAAGTCGCTGTCCTCGCCGTAATCCTCGACCCATTGCGCGATCTGCGCCTTGTTGGTGCCGGGCACGCTGCGGCTGTCGATCTGCCGCGTGATCCAGCGGGCGCGGAACTTGCCGAAGCATTCGCGGAAGCGGCCGCTGCTCTGCGTCGGGTTGCCGAAGACGATCCAGACGATCTCGGTGTCCTCGTCGGTCAGCGCGCCCTCGGCGACCTCCCAGACGTTGTCGGCGATGGCGCTGGCCTCGTCGAACAGGAGCACGATGCGCCGGCGCAGGTTGTGCAGGCCGGCGAAGGCCTCGGTGTTGTGCTCGCTCCAGGTGACGCGATCGCCGCGCCAGGTCTTCTCGTGGCCCTTCTGGCGACTGACGATCGCCGTCTCGCCCAGGCTGAAGCGCTCGCGGCCGTCCATCAGGTTGAACCACTTCACCACCTGCGGCCAGGTCTTGGTCCGGAGCTGCTGCTCGGTGTTGGCGGTGATCATCGTCATCGCGTCCACGAAGGACGCAAGCGCCCACAGCTTGATCCACGCCATCAGCGCCGACTTGCCGACGCCGTGGCCGGAAGCGACGGCCACGCGGATCGCCTCGCTGATGCCCGCTTGCGCATTGGCCTGCAGCCGCCGGCCGATTTCCTGCAGGATCTCCGCCTGCCAGTCGCGCGGGCCGCGTTCCTGCGCCAGCACGGTCCCCGGCCGGCCCCAGGGGAAGACGGAGCGGATGAAGCCCAGTGGATCGCGCGCAAAGCGCGTGGGGTCGGGAGATGCGGCCGGCTCGGCCGGCGGGCTGATGCTGTCCATGGCCGGCATATTAGGAGCACCGGCCGTTCGGACCGATTTCCGCCCCTACGAATGTCGGCCAACGCCGCGACATCGCGGTGACCGGGAGCGGCGGCGGCCGGCGTGGTGCCGTGTGGGCGGGCCGCACCGAGGATGGCGTGCCCATCGCCGACGGAAACCTTTCGACGGCAGCCCCGTTGAGCCATCCGTGACCGCATCCTCTCCCCCCGCGGTCACGCCGATCACTCCGAACCCCGTCGCCTTGCGGCACGGGGCTTTTTTTGGGAGTGAATGTGTACGAACGTACACTTCCCGGATTGTGTACGAACGTACACATTGCTATATTGTGGACGTACGGCCACATCGAGTTTCCCGTGATCCGCATTCGAACCGCCCGGGATTTCGGGCTGCTGATCCGTCAGCGCCGCCGGCGCCTGGGCCTCAGCCAGACCGAGCTGGCCGACCGCGCCGGCGTGAGCCGCGAGTGGATCATCGCCGTCGAGCGCGGCAAGGCCGGCGCCGAGCTGGGGCTCGTCCTGCGTACCCTGGCTGTCCTCGATGTCGCGCTGACGGTGGAGGATGCCGACATCAGGACACGACGGGCCGACGACGTCGCGCCCATCGACATCGACGCGGTGGTCGAGCGGGCGAAGACACGCCGTCCATGACCGATCGTCTCGTCATCGTGGCCGATGGCCGGATCATGGGCGAGATCCGCCGCGACAGCCGCTCTCGCCTCGCGCTCGTCTACGATCCCGCCTGGCGCCGCAATGCCGATGCCTATCCGCTCTCGCTGTCGATGCCGCTGGTCGTCGACGAGCATGGGCACGACGCGATCACACCATGGCTGTGGGGCCTGCTGCCGGACAACGAGATCATCCTCGACAGCTGGGGCAAGCGCTTCCAGGTCTCGCCGCGCAATCCCTTCGCGCTGCTCGCCCATGTCGGCGAAGACTGCGCCGGCGCGATCCAGCTGGTGGAGCCGGCGCGCGTCGAGGCTCTCCTCGCGCAGTCCGTCGGCGACGTCGAATGGCTCGACGACAAGGGCGTCGCCGATCGCCTGCGCCGTCTGCGCGAAGACCACGCCGCCTGGCGGATGCCGCGCGACACCGGCCAGTTCAGCCTCGCCGGCGCACAACCGAAAACCGCCCTTCTCTTCTCCGGCGGGCGCTGGGGCGTGCCGTCCGGCAGCCTGCCGACCACGCACATCCTCAAGCCGCCGACCGAAGGCTTCGACGGCCATGCCGAGAACGAACATGTCTGCCTCGCGCTGGCGCGCGCACTGGGCTTGCCGGCCGCGACATCGCAGGTCCAGCGGTTCGGGAGCGAGACGGCGATCGTGGTCGAGCGCTATGACCGCGCGCTGAGCGGCAACACCATCCATCGCCTGCACCAGGAGGACATGTGCCAGGCGCTGGGTCTGCCGCCGACGCAGAAATACGAGAATCAACACGGACCGGGCGCGAAACCCATCGTCGAGCTCCTGCGTACGCATTCGGGCCGGCCGCCCGACGACACCAGGACCTTCCTGCAGGCCCTCGCCTTCAACTGGCTGATCGGCGGCACCGACGCGCACGCGAAGAACTACGCGGTCCTGATCGGTGGCGGCGGCCGCGCCCGCCTGGCGCCGCTGTACGACCTCGCCAGCGCGTTGGCCTACGAGGCGCTGGATTCCCGGAAGCTGAAGCTGGCGATGCGCATCGCCGACAAGTACGCCCTCGAGGAGATCGGGCTCAGGCAGTGGCGCAGGCTGGCATCCGCGCTTCGCGTCGATGCGGAGTGGCTGCGTCTGCAATGCCTCGACCTCGCCGAGAAACTGCCCGGGGCGTTGACCGACGTCATCAAGGCGGCGCGCGGCGAAGGCCTCCGGCACAAGGTTCTGCGCAGGCTGGCCGACGCGTTGCGCGATCGAGCCGCACGCTGCCGGAACATCCTCACCACCGCATGAGCCCAAAACGGGTGCGGCCCCGCGCCACTGGGGGCCGCGGGGCCGCTGACCTGACAGCGGCCCGGATCAACGGGTGTAGGGCGCGCCCGGTCGCCCTGTCCAACGACGACC